>WJJU01000665.1 GCA_014729595.1 Chitinivibrionales bacterium | reverse complement strand
GTTGGAATATAGTGATTCGACCAAAGTTGATAGTTCCGCTCTGCTCATGGCGGCTGCGGTGGCGGATTGCGACACGGCGACAACGCGGGATTTCCTGCTCGGCGGATTGGATCCCGATATGGTCGTGGAGGGTTCGCCCTTGCTGTCCGTCGCGGCCATGACGGGGTGCACGGCCGGTGTCGGCCTATTGCTCGACGCCGGCGCTCGAACGGCACTCGCCAACGGTAAGGGTGAAACGCCGCTAATGGTTGCCGTTGACAACGGACAGGCCGCGGTTTGCCGACTGCTTCTGGATGCCGACGCGGATCCCGATATAGCCGACAGTAGCGGACGGACGCCCATTATGCGTGCCGTTCTACGGCGCAACGGCCCAATCATCAAACTTCTTATTCGTCACGGTGCCGATCTGTATCGCCCAGACAACGCCGGACGTACCGCTTTGCACCTTGCCGCCGGCTACGACAACAAAAACTTGGTCAAAACCCTACTGGATGCAGGTGCCGACGCCAATGCGGCGGACTACCGGGGAAAAACTCCTTTGATGATCGCGGCGACCAAGGGAAATCCGTCCCTGGTTCATCTCTTTTTGGCTTACGGCGCTTCACCGGCAATGACCGATCGCTTTGGTCGCACACCTCTTTTCTATGCGGTTGAGCGCAACAAAGTTAAAGTGGTACGAATACTGCTGGAGGCCGGCGCACGGGTGGATATTGTAGACGATCGTGACAAAACACCGCTTATGATCGCCATGGAACGAGGCTTTAGCGCTATAGAAAAGATGCTGCTGGCTCGAAATCCCGACGGCTACAACGAACTCATGACCGCCGCCCGCAATGGAGATTTGGCTCAAGTCCGCGAACTGTTCTTTGAAGGGCGCGCCAATGTACATGAGCGAAATCGCTACCAAAGCACTCCCTTGATTGTCGCCGCCTCGAAAGGGCACACCGCCATAGTAGAAGAACTACTCTTTCACGGAAGTGAAATCAACGCGGTTAACGACGTGGTCGGTACCGCGTTGATGTACGCGGCCGCCAATGGATATACGCCCACCGTACGAGCGCTGCTGAATGCCGGCGCCGATATCAATGCTCGTAATAAAGCCGGTAGAACCGCGCTGTGGTATGCACGTCGCTATCGAAGCGGCGAAGTCGAAAAGATACTTTTGGAGGCGGGAGCGGTCGAGTAGTGTGTCATAACGCCTCCTTTTTTCGGGGCTTATTGCTTTCCGAAAAAAATATTTCCCAAATGCTAAAAAACTAGCGCAAACCGTTCGGATTTGCGGTATATTATTCGGCTAAAAGCTTAAGCGTGATACTCGGACCTAACCGGCGGCCTAATCTAAACGGCGCCGGCGGAAGGCCGGATTGGACGCATAGGTATGTAGGGAGTCGATGATGCCGCGAAAAAAGGCCGATGATTTCACCGAAGTCGAGCTGGAGGTAATGAAAATCCTCTGGGACAAGGGTACCTCTTCCTGTGATGAGATTCGTCAAAGTATGGGTGGCGATTCAAAACGAAAGGATTCAACCGTTCGCACGATTCTCGCAATTATGGAAAAAAAGGGATACGTAACCCATTCCACCAAAGGGCGAACGTTCATGTACTCTCCCGCCATCCCGCAAGAAGCCGCTCAGCGCAAAACCATGCGGCGCATGCTGAATAAGGTGTTCGACGGATCGCCCACGATGCTGCTTCAATGCCTTTTCGACAGCACCGAGATGGATAAGCGGACCTTCGAAGAAATGAGGGAAATGCTGGGACGGACCCCGGGCGATGAAAAAAATTCATGACGCGGTCAATCTTCGCTGAAAAAAACAAGCATTATGCATAAATAAGTGTTAAATTACTAGCACTAATTAATACGTCGGATTGCCCGAGGAGGCTTTCATTTGGTCGTGCGTGAACGGGATATGGTCGTCTTTGTTGGTATGTACGGAGGCGCTTGTTTGCTGTTTTTCGTACGTTACCCTGTGACGAAGGTATATATTTCGGATTCACGCAACAGTGGATTCGCCGTGCGTGCGGCCGGATCGTTGTATGTTGGAAAATGCCGACAAGCGGGGCGACACGGTATAATCGGTCGATCTTCGCGGGGTCTGAGCCGGGGAAGAAAATCGACCTCGAGAGTCCGCCGTCCGCGGCTTATTATAGTTCACCATCTTTTTTTTCCGGTAATCTATCAGTTCATGTCTACACTGGCCAAAGAATTGTTGCAGGAGTTTATCGACCGCAAGGAGTGGGCGAGTCTGCGAAAGCGGCTTCGTCATGTCCCCGCTCCCGAACTGGTTGATTTCTTGCGCCAAGCCGGGAAGCAGGAGCGGATATTTGTTTTTCGATCATTGCCTAAAGAGCACTCGGCGATTGTTTTCGCCGGTCTGGATCCCGAGGAACAGGATC
>WJJU01000664.1 GCA_014729595.1 Chitinivibrionales bacterium | reverse complement strand
GCTCGGGATCGTCCACGAATCGGCGCCGGGAGCAGGTTGAATCACGATCGTCGGGGGCGGAGATGACCGAAAGCAGAAGTCCCAGATCCCGTACGTCCGATGCAATCGGCCCGATTTGATCTAAAGAGGAAGCAAAAGCAACCAATCCGTAGCGCGAAACCCGGCCATAGGTCGGTTTTAGACCCGGTACACCGCAGTGGCTGCAGGGTTGACGAATCGAGCCTCCCGTATCGGAACCAAGCGCCGCCGTCACCATACCACCGGCAACCGCCGCGGCGCTGCCGCCGCTGGATCCTCCGGTAACATGATCCCGATCATGAGGATTGTGCGCGGCTCCCATGTAAGACATCTCGGTGCTGGAGCCCATCGCAAACTCGTCAAGATTGGTCTTGCCGACAATGACCGCACCCGCCTGCTCCAACGCTTCGACAACCGTTGCGCTATAAGGGGGGACAAAATGCTCAAGCATGCGTGAGCCGCAGGTAGTGGGATCATCGGAGGTGCAAATGTTGTCCTTAACGGCGATCGGGAGCCCTAAAAGCGGCATGTCGCCCTTCCGCTCGTCGGGAAGCGCATCGAGATTTCGCGCGCGATTCACGGCTTTTTCGGTATGCACCGAAATGAAGGCATTCAGGTTTTCGTTGGCATCGGTAATTCGCTCGAGCGCTTCGGAAACGGCTTGCTCACAGCTAACGCGACCCGCCCGAATTTCATCGATCAACAATCCTGCACGACTACTGAGAGAAGACACGCCAAAATACTCCTGTCGTTATCGGCACTGGATTTTGCGGGTTCGCGAGTATACCCCGACTATTCCCTACTTGTACCAGCGGAAAAAATACAGACTCAAAAAGATACCGATCACCGAAAGCAAACTGAACTTCATCTGCACACCGAGCTGAAATTTGATCGCATTGATATCGATCAGTATAGGCTCGGGAAAGCCGATTCCGAAGTTTATAAAATTGTAGGTAAAGAACGTTTTCACGACGTTGTTGCCGCCGGGTATCAAACCGACAAGTGAGTTGAGATAAGAACCGATCAGGATTCCAACAAACACCACAAGAACCAATGTCCAAAAGTTCTTCTCTTTGAGCCCTACAGCCATGCGCCGTCCTTAATCTGCATTTTCTATTTGTTCACCTGCCGCTTTCGCGGCCGCGTTCGCCCGAGGGCCGCGATCGACCTCGAAAAGGTTATATTCAAAATATACGTTGTGATTCGCTCTCCGACGCCCCGCCCGCTTACGAACGTCCACCATTATCGCTTGCGTTCTTCCTTGAGCTTCATACTCAATAACTTTTGTTTCCCGCCCCGTACAATGCGCATGGGGACGGTGTCCCCTACAAAGTAGTTCAAGAAAAGCCCATCGATATCGAGTGCGGAACGAATAACGCGATCACCCATTTCTACAATGACATCGCCCTTCCGCAGTCCCGCCTCAGCCCCCGGACTTCCCTCTTCCACACTGACAACCACTACTCCTTGAGTGCGATTGTAGCCCAAAGCCAGCGCAATCGCGCGGTCTAAATCCTGAGCCGCGATTCCCGTCCAAATGGAGCGCTTGCGCCCATAGGCAACCAGCTCCCGGGCCACCCGCTTGGCTCTGTTGATAGGTATCGCGAAACCGATACCGATCGAGCCGCCGCTGTTCTTCGTTCCCCCCGTATAGATCGAAGTGTTGACACCGATAACTTTGCCCTCGGCGTTCAGTAACGGCCCACCGGAATTGCCCGGATTGATCGCGGCGTCCGTCTGGATCATGTTTTGATAGTAAGCCCCTTCCTCGTTGGGCCAAAAATTGCGATCGAGCGCACTGAGAACACCTACCGTTACGGTCGGATGAGCATCATTAAAGAAGTTCAGGAATGGATTGCCGATGGCGACGACCCACTCGCCGATAAGCAAATCGTCGGAGTCACCGAGTTCGACTGCGGGGAACGATTCGCCCGAAACGCGTACGACGGCGATGTCCGAAGCTGGATGAGCCCCCACGACCTTCGCTTCCAACCGTCGGCCGTCCGAAAAATTCACATACAGCTTAAGCGCCCCCTCCACAACGTGGTAATTGGTGAGAATCAACCCGTCTTTGCTGATAATAAACCCCGAACCCATGTTTTGCACCTCGCGATATTGCGGTACCATTTTGGGCGGCATGAAGGGATTGAAGAAATCATCGTAGTAGTAAAGCGTCCTGTCGTATTGCAATTGGGTTACTACGATCCCGACAACGCAGGGAGCGACGCGTTCGGCGGCTTGAACAATAGCATTACGACGCGAGGTTGCGATCGACTCCTGCGGCAATACGTGTGAATCTTTATGGGCGCCCTCGCTTTCAAGACGCGAATTCCTCCTCGCCTCCGCCGCTTCCGCCGTCGACCGCGGAGCGTAAAGACGCCGCATGATTTCTCCGCCTACAACCGCCCCGAGAACCAACCCCGACATCAGCAATAGCAGATATATGCTCGCTCTTCCCCGCTCTCCGCCCATCACGCCACCTCATCGTACGAGACATAATCCAACACCAACCCGCGAGCCGGAGCGGTCTCCCCTACCCGGGCACGATCCCTCGCGGCCAGAATCGATGCGAACGACTCGGTCAGTCGCCCTCGACCGATATCGACAAGCGTCCCTACAACCGAGCGCACCATCGTGTACACAAAACGGTCGGCTTGAATCGAGAATACCCACACTTCACCACGACGTTCAAGAGCGGCCTGCTCGACCGTGCACACCATGTTTTCGGTATCGGTGCTCGATCGGCAGAAAGCACTGAAATCGTGGGTTCCCACGCAGGCTTGAGCATTATCGCGGACACGCTCCCAGTTCACCGTATGAAACACCATCCACGCCCGCCGACGCCACAGCGGCGTCTTACGCTCCATCATATAATAGCGGTATCGGCGCCGACGCGCCGAAAAGCGGGCATGAAACGAATCCGCGACCTTCCGCATTCCGTATACGGCAACCGCCGCCGGCAGTAGAGCGTTCACCGATAATTGGCATTTGCAAAGATCAATACCCGACGGCAAATCTACATGCGCCCCTTGCGCGCGCGCATGCACCCCCGCATCGGTACGTCCGGCGCCGACAACCTTACAGTTCTCACGCACCACCGTAGAAAATGCACGTTCAAGTTCGGCCTGGATACTGGGTCCATTGGGTTGATACTGCCATCCTACGTAATCGCTCCCCTCATACTCGACCCGAAAAAAACATCTCACGCCGCGGATGCCCTCCGCTTTTCGCCGTCAAGCTCAACCACACGGACTATCCGGTAGCATAAAAGCTGAAAAGTTCCCGCGGTCGGTGCAATCTTTCCCGTTTTGACCCCGACATCAAAGTCCCGGAGCCAACCGAAAATCAACTCGAGGTGCCGATCCCCGAAAGTTCGCGCCTGCTCGACGATCCCCGATTTTATCACCAGTGGATACGCTTTGCCCGGCGGATCTTTGGGCTGAAGCAAACCGGCGGCAACTCCTATTTCGTGAGCGATCTCGTTTCTGACTTTATACTGCCTGCTACCAAAATAACGCTTGATCTTGTCGGGATTGGCTTTGGCGTACGCCCTTATTTTGCGTATGACCCAAAATTGTCGAAATACGACGGAAAGGCATGAAGGTGCGTAAAACGTGGTGCTGAACAATGAGTCCAGTACCTCGAGCACCCTGGGGAAATTTTTGGCCGACAAGGCCCGCGCCAGCTCGAACGAACTCATGCTTCGCGTTGCGCCGATGATCGAGTCGATCGACTGACGATCAAACGCGGCGCGAGGCTGTAGATGAATGTCCATTTTCTGTAATTCGGAATACAGAACCTGCAACTCGGTGCCGACCAGATCAACAAGATACTCCGCATCTTCACGCGAAAGCCTTCGCCCAAAGAGCCGGGGAGTGCGCTCGGAAAGCCACTCGGCCATTTTGTAGTCGGGAGGTTTGGCAAATTCATAAAGAGCATACCGCTCGCCGTTTTTTTTGGTCAATTCCTTGATACGAAGGCGCTTGAGCACTTTGGAAGCGTCCTTACCCGCCCCTTCGTCAATGTCGATCAGCAGATACACGTCGGGAATATCGTAGGTTATCGCTTCCGCCAAACGCCCAAGATCACCCTGTGACAGACCATCCGCATGACGAAGGCTGAAAACGCGTACGCTTTCGAACAGAGAGGGGGTAATCATACGTTCGATGAACGTATCGATATTGTCGGAGCCGCGATCGAACCGATCATGCCCGACCTCGCCGTGAAGCTCTTGAATCGCACGAAGTAATTCATCGCGCGCCGTTCGGCGCCCGATGGCATCGCCCCCGACATAAACGGCAACCTTGGGAATGGTTTCACTCATAGGTATTACTCACGGGACCAACGGTTCCAGCACCTGCAAATCCCGTCGTGTGGATTCGACAAATGCCTTTTGCGCCTCGATAAACGCGGCGGCTTCGGTTCTCATGGTTCGCACGATTCGCTCCGCAAGTTCTTCGCCGGAATTGACCGAAAAGCCGATTCCCGCCGCTATAAGACGCTCACAGCTTTCCTGCTGCGTATGGTAGTCGGAACCGAAGAAAACGGGAATACCAAACTGGGCCGCTTCCCACACGTTATGTCCGCCCACCGGCACGAACGTACCGCCCAGCACGGCCCCGTCGGCAATAGAGTACATGTCTTCGAGCACACCGTAACGCTCGACCAGGCACACATTCCACGTTCGCGGAACACGGCCGTCGCGGATGTGCAGCGTATCGGGGCCCAGCTCTTCGAGAATCGCGGGCGTTTTGTCCAAATGACGAGGCACCACGATCCATTTGACCGTCATCTTCCGCGCCGCCACACCTTCAACGGCCTTGCGTATATGTGCGGCTTCACCGGGATGAACACAGCCTACCGTTACCACGATATCGCTCTCGGCCAAACGCATGTCGTCACGAAACTCGGCCCACCGCCGGCGCGAAGGGCGCTGTATAGACACTCGGCTTTTGATATTGCCTACGACTTGTATTCGCTCCTTCGAAATCCCCAACTGCTCGAACCGCTCGGCGTAGTGCTCGTCTTGCGCCAGCACCAAGTCGACGTTGTATAGAAGCGGCTTGAACAGCGCTCCGCTCATGTGATACCGTGCCAACGACTTGGGTTCGACACGACCGTTTGCAATGCTCATAGGTATGCCGCGCCTGCTACACACCCACATCATCGAAGGCCACAATTCGGTCTCCATCAACCACACACGCGTGATATTGAACCGGTCCACCATTCGGGTCATTAAAGGCACCGTGTCAAGAGGCATAAAACCTATGGCGCACATCGAGTCGTTCCGGCAAAGCTTGAGATAGTTTACCCCCGAAACACTGGTCGCCGTTACCACGTAGAGATCCTCGGGATGACGACGTCGGAGGATGCCCATAAATCGTACCAAAAGCTTGGCTTCACCGAGCGAAGCGGCATGCAGCCATACAACCGATCTCCCCGCGAAAATGCGGGTCGGATAGGGCAGGCGACGGCGATCGTCAATGTGCAGATCGCGCGCTTTGCCCAGCTTGGCGAGAAGCGGAAAGCCGAACGACAAAAAAGACTGAAGAGTCAAACTATAGGCATGCACCAGCAGCGTCGAAAAAAACATACTCATGGGTGTAATTACTTTACCGTCACTTTGTTTTTGCCGGTCCGCTTAGACTCATAGAGCGCGGCGTCGGCATCGTTTATAAGTTCATCTTTATCGCGGACCGTTAGGTTACCGAAATCGGCAATGCCGATACTAACGGTGCAGGTAAGCCTATGTCTGGACATGACAAACGGCTCCAGCGCTACGGCCTGCAGTACCCTCTCGGCGAGGGCCTCCCCCCCAGCAATGTCGGTACCGGGAAGAATCAGCGCGAACTCTTCGCCACCATACCGAGCCACGACATCGCCCATCCGAATGACATTCGCGATACGACGGGTCAAATCCTTGAGTACCGCATCACCGATAAGATGGCCATAGGTGTCGTTGATGCTTTTGAAGTCGTCGATATCGATCAACGCAAGGCAAAAAGAGTGATCATAGCGATTCGCGCGCGCGATCTCCTTCTCGAGCGTTTCGTGGAACATCCGATGGTTGCCGATACCGGTGAGGCTGTCTGTTTTGGCAAGCATTTTCGCCTGCGTATCCAGATAAGCATGCTCAATAATGGACGATATCATTGAACTGAACACGTGCAGAAACTGCATTTTCTCGGGGACCGGCTTTGGGCTTCCTCCAAAGAGTGCCAAAAAACCTATCCTTCGCCCGAGCACCGATAATGGTACGCAAAACGGCTTCGCCTCTCGGTCCCACTCTTCACCCTCCCCCTGTTGCCGCGAGAACACCGTCACCGGGATCTCATTCTTCTGGATGCGTGATCGATCAAACAGCTCCGGAAGCGTTTCCCAGTGAGCCAAAAGCGCTCCGCGAACCGCTTCTTTTTCTACATGGCCGTTGCGCGGCATTGCATAAATCTCGGTGAATTGAAGAAAATTCACGGCGATAATGCTGAACGGCACCTGCAAGCGAGCGTTTGCTTCATTAAGGATGATGTGCATCGTTTCGACTACATCGAGGGTGAGCATGAGCTTGCGCGAGAAATTATAAAGAGCGGTTATGTCGTGAAGATGATCTTTTATCTCTTCGGAGACGCCGGAGGTGTCGTGGATGAGCCGGAGGCCTCGAAGATGAAACAGCCGCGCCGATACGGCACGTTCAACTTGCGCCAGAAGGCTGTCAAGTTGAAGCGGTTTCATAAGATAGGACGCCACCCCACGATTGATGGCTTCGGCGGCGGACTCCAAAGAGGCATAACCGGTAATTAATATTACCTCGGTGAACTCGTCGCGGTCCTTGGCGGCCCGCAGTATATCCATTCCCGATCCGTCGGGAAGGCGAAGGTCGGTGATCACGACGTCATAATCGCTACTTTCGATCAATGACAGCGCCCCTTGAGTCGTAAGAACAGTCTGTACATGATAGAGCGTGCCCAGCGCCTCGGCAAGAAACCGGCAAATAGCCTCTTCGTCGTCGACGACAAGAATCCGGCAGTCACCGGTTTTTTTAATTGTTTGAGTTATCATATCTTTATGGCCGTCCGGGGAAGTGAAGTCGCACCGAGTATGTACGCGGCTATATAAAATACGAAATGAGTGACAGGACGCACACGGGCTCTTTCGGCGACTTCCGGACGACAGACGACAACCAACGCTCAAAGAGGAGCAAAAACGCCCCCCCAACCCGGGCGGACGGCATCACCGCGGCGAATTGTCCAGTTGACAGCCCCCCCCACTTAACCTATTTTAGAAACCGCGAAATACTCTGAGAAGCGCACCTGCGTATGTCTTTTAATCGGATCTCCATCATCGAGATCCTCCCGCCAAGAGGGGAGCCAATGAAGCGGATAATTCTCGGTTTTACCCTGTCGCTTACAAGTCTGATCGGACTGAATTGCAGTGATTCGTTCGAGCCCACCACCAGCTTGGGGCAGGATGTCCTGGGTATCGATCCTGAAGGTCATTTTGCATCGTTCTCGCAGTCTCTTGCCGTCGGGACTCCCCGAAGCACACTTGGTCCGGGCACCCGAACGGACAACGAGTCCTCCGTTTCCGGGTTGCATGAAACGACCCCCCGGCTTGCGGCCGGAACTTTCATCGACGGGCACGGCTCCGCCACCCTCACCGTCAAAGAGAAGTGCGTGGCTTATGTCGAATTCAACGCTCAAACGATACGCGAGGTTCTGGAGGACAGTACCACCATTCCGGATTCAATCGTGGTCACCTTCACGAGAGATGAAAAAGATTCCACTTGCGGCCCGCAACAAGCCAGGCTTAAGGTCGGTTTCCCGTCCAATCCGATCCCTCGAAACTCTCCTATACCTGAAATGCTTAGTTGTACAACGTTAACGTACCACGAAACAGCCGTTCAAGACAGTGGTTCGTTGGCCATTAAGGCGACATTCCCGTTCGATACGGCCGGGAACCTCAAAACCCGACTCTTGGACACACTGGTAAATGACACCTCATGGCTGGATTCGGTTGACGTTAAGGCCGACAATCCCGAAGCTATCCTTCTCGATGTTGATTTTCCGCCTTTTCAGCGCAGAGAGAGCAATATTTACCTGCCGATGCTGATAGAGAGCGCGAACGATTCATTGGTACTGTTCGGCTCCTCCAACGCAACAACAGTGCCAAGGCCGTATATCGACTTATTCTTCCGTACAAGCGATGGAGATACGTCGGTGGTGCGGCACTACGCCGATTACTCCTCTTTCACGGTACGAGAGGCCGAAGAGGATACCGCATCATTAGCCGACATGGCTTACTCCTCCGCCGCTCCGGGGCGCTATGCAATTATCCCCATCAATCTCAGCCCACTCTGGGACGCCTTAGACGACGCAAAGGAAAATGTCAGGTACCAAACGATTCTGGCCGCTTCGGTGGAAATGGGTGTGGAAAAAGCCCGCTGGTGCGGTGATTCGCTGCTGTTTACCTATTATCTTGGTTCAAACGGCGAGCTTAACCCCGAAACGTTGGACTCGCTCAAGGTTGATGCGGCATCTTACCAAAACAGCACCGCCGGCGAAAATGACGACGAAATCTCGAGTACTATAGAGCTACTCAGTCAAAAACTTCCGCTCTACGTTAAGCCCGGAATGACCTTCCGGCTTTCGGTGAGCGATATGCTTTACAACATGATGAAGGAGCACACCGCGCCGCCGGATACCGGCTACCTGTACCTGGATTTGTGGTCGGCGGATCAAATGGGCTCAATAAAATGGAATATCGGATCGAATATGAAGGTCAGGGCTACATTCTCCAATCCACAGCAAGGGTAATACAACATTGAAGAGACGCAACATCGCACCAAAGGCAATTTTTGCAACCGCACTGACGGTAGCGGTAGTTCACGGTCATTCAATTTTAGGATCTCAGTACCCCTTCGGCGTTCCACGCCTCATCGGCTCCGGAACCGCTATGGGCATGGGCGGCGCCGCAACCGCGGCCCCGCTCGACCATCACG
>WJJU01000663.1 GCA_014729595.1 Chitinivibrionales bacterium | reverse complement strand
ATCAATTAACTGCAACCCTGCTCGGAGTACTAATGCCTATTTCATTAGTAAATGAACGTTGAAATGCCGGAACCGCACCCCGCTTTGTTGTCCGCGGCCGGCATGCCCCCCCGCCGGCCGCCTTTCGCGGCTTCGACGGACGGCGCCGGATCGTTAGGGGCTACACCTTCGTTATCTCGTAGCCTTATAATGAAATATTGCAAAGATCGAGCCGGAACGGTTTGAAAGCAACACGGGAAACCGGCTGGTGGGAAGAGCGCGGCGGCACAAAGGTGAGGAGTGGCATGGGCGGGTGTTCTCGCTTATATCGAACCGTCTCGGTCAGAAATCCAATCACCCTCGCGGCTATTACGAGAGGATAATAATACCATACACTGTTTGCCGTGTTCAACCTTTTCGCCTCCACTTTCCGAAAGGGACCGACCGCTTGGATTGGGCGATTATTCGGCAACGGCTTAGTGCCCCAGCGCCCATAATGCCACTGCCAGGGTTATTGCCGACATGATTGTGCTTACCACTATTATCCCTCCCGCTAATTCCCGGTCGCCGTCCAATTGTTCGGCCAGTACAAAGGTTACGACGGCGGTGGGGCAAGCGAGAAAGACGACCGCAACCAGCAGCGCTTGTGGGTCGAGACCGAGGGCGACGCCCGTCACCCATCCCGCCGACGGCGCGGCAATCAGTTTTATCGATGCGCTCAAGAGCGCGCGTGGAAGGTGTCCGCTGAGTTTGGTGTCCACAAGAGACATGCCTATCGACAGCAGAGCCAGCGGAAGCGCTATACGGCCAAGCATGTACATGGTTCTCGAAAGGAACTCCGGAGTGGGAATCGAGAGCGCCGACCAGATAAGACCCAGGGCGATGGCGATAATGAGCGGGTTGACGATAAGTTGACGGAAGACATATAGTATGTTTATGCCTTTAGCCTTGCCGGCGGACAGTTCCAAGGCTGTTACGGATACAATGTTGTAAAGTATGACCATTATTCCCAACACCACCACCGCGGCGGCGCTTACCGAAGAATTTTCACCTTTGTCCAATGATAGTATGACAATCGGTAAGCCGATAAAAGCGAGGTTGCCCCGAAAGGACGCCTGCACGAACGAGCCGACCGAGCGCTTGGGAAGGCGAATCAGAAAGGCGACGGCGTAGGCGACGAGTATCGCCGTAAGCGTTCCGGCGGCGACGGTTACGAACAAGCCGGCCACCCCGTGCGCTTTCTGTTCCGGGGTCGACAGTTTTTGAAAAAGAAGTACGGGCAGTGCCACCCAAAAAACGACTTGGTTCGCCTCCGAGCCGAATTTACGCGGAACCACCTCCAGTTTCCTGAGTAACGCTCCGAGGGCGATGACAAGGAACACCGGTGCGAGGATTTCCAGGATGTTGGCGTTTGATGTCATAAAAGTACGAAATCGGGGACGGTGTTAAGAAAAATACTATCGCCATGCCCCGCAAAGCGCGAATCGATGTTGTCGGCTTGGGCTCGAGTCTGGCCCCAAACCGGCTTCCTCATCCGAGACGGATCGAGGAGATGTGGAAACAAAGCCCCTCCCGCCGGTGATATGACCAAGTGGCGCGACGTCGCGACCGCCCTCCGCGGCACCGCGCGGTTGATAAACGTGCGGGCAAAGAGAACGGCTTGGACGCGAGCCGAAATAGTGTTCCGCTATCCGGCACCGAGAACGGTTTTTTCCATCACGTACGGTCGGGATATTCTTAATAGCCGCGGCAGGTCGTACCAATAAATGCGGCATGCAAAGAAGGTACTATCGCAAAGAGCAAAAGGAATCGACTCCCGGAAACCTACTTTCCGACACCGTCTCCAATAAGGCGGATTCCGCATGAATCCGCCCTATTCGGTTGGCGCCTGGACGATACGACGGCAAAACCGGTCTCTACCGTTCCCGTTTTCCGGCGATAAACTCTTCGGTCATTTGGTACGCCTGCTCATCGGTGTATTGCTTTGGCGGGTGTTTGGAAAAGAATGCGGCGGGGGAGTGGAGAACGCCGCCGATTTTGCGGTCGAGCCCGAGTTTGCAGCAGCGGATGGAATCGATAGCCACCCCCGCTGAATTCGGTGAGTCTTCGACCGACAGTCTAAGCTCGATATTCATGGGAACGTCGCCGAACAATTTTCCTTCCATGCGTATAAAACAGACCTTGTTGTCATCCTGCCACGGCACATAATCGCTGGGGCCGATATGAATGCTACGGTTGTCGAGCCGCGCCTGGGTGACCGACTGAACCGCTTCGGTCTTGGATACTTTCTTTGAAGCAAGCCGCTTGCGGTTGAGCATGTTCAAGAAATCGGTATTGCCGGCGGTGTTGAGTTGGTAGGTATGTTCGAGTTTGACGCCACGCTTGCGGAAAAGATCGGTGAGTACCCGGTGCGTAATCGTTGCGCCCAATTGCGCCTTTATGTCGTCACCGATAATCGGTACGCCTATCTCTTCGAACCGGCGCGCCCATTTGGGATCGCTGGCGATAAAAACCGGAATATTGTTGACAAATCCAACACCGGCATCGAGCGCGCACTGGGCGTAAAAACGCGTCGCCTCTTCGCTTCCCACGGGCAGGTAGTTTAGTAGCATGTCGGCGCCGGAATCCTTGAGTTCCTTGACGATCTGCTCGGCTTCGGATTCGGGAGTGTCGGCTTTAACGAATGTGTAATCGTTCTCATATTGATTCATGTGATCCGCCACACCGTCGAGCACCTTACCCATCTTGACTTTCACGCCGGCGGCCGGCATTTCGGCCACAAACACTTTTGTGCAGTTGGGACGTTGAAATATCGCCTCGTGAACGTCGCGCCCTACCTTGCGT
>WJJU01000662.1 GCA_014729595.1 Chitinivibrionales bacterium | reverse complement strand
GACCTGTATGGCGCACTACGAAGCTTTTTGGAACCGCGGTATTCCCGTGGCCGTCTTTGATTCGCTCGAAGATTTTTCGGGCTATAAACTTCTAATCGCGCCAATGCTATACCTGACACGCCCCGGGGTTTCCGAGCGTATTACAGAATTCGTCCGTAACGGCGGCACCTTTGTGACTACCTACTGGTCCGGAATCGCCGACGAAAACGACCTGGTGCACCTTGGCGGATTCCCCGGGCCCCTTCGTGAGGTGTGCGGCGTTTGGGCCGAAGAGATCGATGCACTCCTCGACGGTGAGACCCGAAGGATAGTTCCACATAAAGGAAACGCTCTCGGTCTCAAAAGCAACTATACCGCTCATCGGCTCTGCGATCTGATTCATACGGAGAAAGCCGAAGCATTGGCCGCTTACGGCGATGAATTCTACGCCGGTCGCCCCGCCCTTACGGTTAATTCCTTTGGTAACGGTCATGCTTACTATATCGCCTCACGGAACACAGAGCCCTTTTTAGATGATTTTTACGGCCGAATAAGTACCGACCTCGGTATTAGGCCGGTAGTCGACGCGGAGCTTCCCGAAGGCGTTACGGCTCAACTGCGCACCGACGGCGAAAGTCGTTTCGTCTTTGTGCTGAATCTTATGCGACAAGCAAGAACAATCGAGTTGAAAAAAGGTGCGTTTGAGGATATGCTTACCGGCGAGCGGATCGAAGGTACATTCGACCTTGCGGAATACGGGGTCCGTGTTTTACGGGAAACCACATAGGGCGACTTAGAGCCGCTTTCGGAACGAGCCATGTCGGGGTAGACCGAGCGCGAAGGCTTGGATGTGATCGCGCAAAGGGAAAGACGAAGCATAGCCTCGGAGATATGGTGAGGTGTCGCAACAAGAAAGACGGGTCGTCGCGGCCGGCCTGAGCAGCGGCTCGTTGTGAAAGCGACTCGTAGAGTTCTTCATTGTTAACGGCCGACCGGCGGTTTACGATTGCGGTAGTGAGACACCGGCAAGGTTGGCGCTGACCATGCGGGCGAAATGACCGCGGCCCTTGAGAAGCTCATCGAAACGCCCTTCTTCCACCACCGTGCCGTCCTTGAACACAAAAACACGATCGGCATCCTTTATTGTCGAGAGGCGGTGGGCCACCACAATGAGGGTACGGCCGCCGATATTGCGAAAGAGGGTGTCGAACAACCTCTCTTCGGTGAGTACGTCAAGAGCGGAGGAGGGTTCGTCGAGGATTACGATTCGTGGATCGCGCAGGAACACGCGCGCCATGCCGATGCGCTGACGTTGACCGCCCGACAGCATAACTCCCCGCTCGCCAACCTGCGTCTCGAAACCATCCGGCAGTGATTCTATAAAATTAAGGATCTCCGCCTTGCGACAAGCTTTTACCACCCGTTCACGGGTTGCCGTAAGGTCGGCAAAGCGGATATTTTCTTCTATCGAGGTGTTAAATAAAAATGTATCCTGGCTCATGATGGCGATCTGTGAGCGAAGTCTCTTAAGTTTTACGTCGGCAAGACGGTACGAGCCGAAAAAGATATCTCCCGATTCCACCGGATAAAGTCCAAGAAGTACGTTGATAAAGGTCGTTTTGCCCGATCCCGATTCTCCAACAAGCGCCACTTTCTCTCCCGGCCGTATCCGCACGTTGACATCGTGAAGCTGACGGTTTCCGCTGCGGGTTTCGTAGCGGAAATTAACCTTATGCGTTTCGACGGCGCCGTCGATCTCGAATTCGGTAATCTTGGGATGCTGATTCTCGACCTCGCCGCTTTCGAGCACCTCGCTGATGGCAAGCACCGAGGGCGAAGCGGCAACGATCTGATCGAACGAATTAAACAGCACACGCACTTCACGAAGCATGAGTTCGACGAGCGCCACATACGCGACAACCTCCCCGATCGTCATACCGGACGAGTTTATCATCAATATGCCGGCCGTCACCCACAGCATGATAGGCATGAAATCGCCGAAAAACTGAATAACCATGCTGAATATCCGCATGCTCATCGTGTATTGAATACCCGCCTCACGCACCGAATCGACCTCGTTGAGTATTGTGCCGCTCTGCACGTCTTCGGTGGCCGAGATACGAATCTCTTTAAG
>WJJU01000661.1 GCA_014729595.1 Chitinivibrionales bacterium | reverse complement strand
TACTCAAACTGCCCGGGAGTATACGAAGAAGCGTTAATTCTGAATCGGAACCGACAACTGTTCATTCATATTTGACGGTTATGGAAAGAACATTCATTCCGGGGTTGATCCGAACCGCAAAGCAGCCCGCGATTCGGACATTCCATGTGTTGTGCCCTTGTTTACCTGTTGGATCGCGGGCCGCCGCACCGGCAATGCGGGTTCAGTGGTCCGGTGTTCTTTGAATGGCGCAAAGAAAGAGTCCATATCTGAACGGAGACTATGTATGCAACGAACTAGCTGCGACTCGGAGCCCATTGACGGGCGGAGGTCCTGCTCGCCGGACGTAAGGCGGCCGGCGGGGCTCCCTCATGGCGGGGGGGGCGTGAACTGAGCGGTCTCATCCCTCTCGACGGCCGAGGGGAGTCTTCGTGAGAGGGCTTCAAATCAGGTTGTTCCCACGGAATACCAACCGTCTCACGCGTCGTAATCTAAGATTTGGCTTATGAACATCATCTACCTGGCATCCGATACCTTTGTCGCCCGAGAATTGACGGGGGCGCTGGAAAGGGGGCGTGGTTTTACCGCTCGTGTTTTCAGGGTTCCTCGCCACCCGCTTCCAAGTGAAGCGGAGCGCGTCGTCGAAGCGATGCGACCGTTTTTGCCCGCCGTCGTGCTCTCCCTCAACGATGCCGGTTACGATCTTGCGGGGCGCTTGGCGGAGTTGCTGCGCAAAGCGGGGGCGTTTATTGTTAATTGGTACCACGATTACCCGTTCTACGAAGAGATTCACATGGGTAGGCGAATATGCCCCTCGCCGGAACGCCTCGACTTCGTAAGCGAACGGTCATTTTTGCCCGAAATGAGGGAGCGGGGGTTCAAGGCGTGCTTCTTGCCCCTCGCCACCGACCCGCGTTTTTTCAATATGAATGGATGTGTAAAATACGAACGGGATATTGCCTTTGTAGGTAATTCAAGCCTGCAACTCATGGATTCGGTTGTTACGGAAGAAGTTGAATGTGAACTCGAGAAAGTGACCGAGCTGATAGCTCATCTTCGCACCCTCTATACCGCCGATCCAACCGTCGGCATACGTGACTTCCTTCTCCGCAATCCCTCGTTGTGGGAAGAAACTGTCGATTTGCCGAAGGAGCGTTTTCTATTTGCCGTCGAGTGGTTGATCGGTTTTTTTTACCGCAGGGATTTCATAGCCGGTATCGCTTCCTGTTACGCGGGGCGCTTCACGTGTTTTGGCGATCCGTATTGGAAGTACTATCTCGGTAATGCGCCGGTTTGCGGCGACGCCCGCTACTACGACAATCTTTGCCGTTATTATCGCAGTACTCGGGTCAACCTGAATGTTAACAGGATTCAAATCCGCAGTTCCGTCAATCAACGCATCTTTGACTGTAAGGCAAGCGGCGCATTCCTGCTGACGGAACGTCGCGAGGACAACCGGCGATTCTTTAAAACCGAAGGCCCGGACAGGGAACTCGTTGAGTTCGATTCCGAGTCACAATGTCGGGAATTGATAGACTATTTCCTTGAGCATGAGCAAGAGCGGGAGGCTATTGCGGGTGCAGGCCGGGCTAAGGTACTGAATAGCCATACCTATGACCACCGCGTCGCTGAATTAGTCTCGGTGTGCCGTAAAGATTGGAGAATTTGAATTCACGACCACCTTTTCCCATTAACAGGCCCGATAAGGCATACACGAAGCAGGAAGGGAAGCGGTAACTTGCACGTCGTATCGGATATTAGGGAAATAAGCACTATGCAAGACATTTATAAGCTATACGTCTTGATGCTTGGCCGGCCGGGATGGTATTCTAAGTAAGAGCTGCTTTCAGAATGAGCTGTGCAGGAGAAGATCGCGCGAGAGGGATTGCATGTGATCCCGCAAAGCGGAGAGACGAGGCATATCCTCAGTGATGTGGTGAGGAGGCGGAACGAAGCAGGCAGGTCCTCGCGGCCGGTCTGACCTACAGGTCATTTTGAATGCGGCTCTAAAAGAGATCATTCCTCCGCCACCTCCTCTCCTCGAGTGTACCGGTGCCGATAGAATCATCACGTACTGCTTTTTCGTACCGCAACTCGCTCTTCGCCTTGCTTCTGCTATGCTTTGCGGGCGCCATTCTGGGCGACAGTACCACCGAGGCGCTTCTATTGGCGCATTTCGATGCCGCGATGATTCCGAGGATGTACCTCGTCAATGCGTTTTTCCTCTTTCCGGCCTCTATCTTTATTGTGCCGTTGATTGACCGCGTTGACCGGGGAGCGCTTTTCATAAAGTTCATCATCAGCCATGGGGTTATCCTTTCCGCGGTATGGATAGCGGTTTCCTTCGGGGCAACCTTTCTTTATGTGCCGCTTTTTTCGTATGCGTACGTAAGTAAGATACTCCTGTTCCTGTTGTTTTGGACCTTGGCAAACGACCTGATCGACTCAAGACGGGCGGGGAGTCAGTTTCCGTTCATCGCCGCCGGAGGTACTCTGGGAGCTATCGGGATTTCATTCTCGATCCCGTGGTTTCTTCGCATGGTAGACGCTCGGAACCTATTGCCGGTATGGGTTGGGCTCACGTTTTGTCTCGGTCTCGCCTTTGTTTTTCTCCGGCGTTCCGCGGGGGTGCATTTTCTTTTCCAATCCGATAAGCGGAGGCATGCGGACTTGACACCCGGAGCGATACGTGAAGACATTGCGACGGTTTTCCGCGAGCCGTTGCTCAGAAATATGGCGATCCTCTATTTCATACTGTTTTTTACCTTGCTGAATCAACACTATGTTTTCTATCAGGCGGTAAAAGATCGATTTGACGGTGCCGACGGAATCGCTTCTTTCCTCGGGTATTTCAACGGTGTCAGCATGGGAGCCACGTTTCTTCTTCAGGCATCGATTGCGGGAGTCGTGCTCAAAAGGTTGGGGTCTACCCGCGCAATGTTTTTCTTACCCGCCGCTTTATGCGTAGTGTTTGCCGTACAGGGGGGGGCGGCTTTAGTATGCCCTCGTAT
>WJJU01000660.1 GCA_014729595.1 Chitinivibrionales bacterium | reverse complement strand
GAGACTATGTCTCCGGCCGCCGTCGTAACGAGTTTTTCCCGGTCAATCGCTTAGCCGACGGTCTTCCAGCGCCGCCCGAATTTTGTTGCGGTAGAGATGGAGCATGCGTTCTCGGAAGGCCGTATCGGTATGAAGCTGGAGTCGGGCGGTGAGTTCGGAGGTTATGTAGTATTCCAGGCCGTACTCCTTTTCGGCCATCGTTTCAACCTTTTTGAGCTTTCGAGCCACCGTATAGATCGGTGAATGAGTGATCTCGACAAGATGCGGATCGGTAAGCTCCTCGAGTGATTCTTTTCCGAGCAGCACACCGATCGCGGCTTCGTCTTCCGGCTGTGGGCGCTCGAAATAGTGCTCATCGTTTTCGATCAGTTTGACGTGAATATAGGTACAGAGTCGGGCTATGCGCCGCGGGTAGCGCATTTGGGCGCATATTTCGTGGATAGCATAAGCATCTTCAAAATGGGTTTCGATAAAATCGGCTGTTTTCATAAAAACCTCAAACGAGCTGTGGCGTGTTGGTGCAACGCGCCGTTACTTTTTTAGAACGATTTTCGAATATTTATAATAACAAATTTATAACAAATCTCGAAATGGCCCCGTCCCCCGGATACCCGCCATACATCATGAATAATCAATTTTTTTTCCCACCGCAGGAAATTCTTTTAAATTCGCCCACGAATATATACTTTGATCGACAAGGATCGTTACTACCGGCCGTAATCGAAGGATGGATCATGAATAAAAACAAGACGCAGCGGCTCCGGGATTGCCGTGAATGCGGCGCCCGCTGTTGCCGTCATGTGGCGTTGGAGATCGACAAACCTACCGGCAAGAGGGATTACGATAACATTCGGTGGTATCTACTGCACGAGGGTGTGTCGGTTTTCACGGATCACGAGGGTGCATGGCACGTGGAATTCGCCACTCGCTGCGAGAGGCTTTGCGATGATCTCAAATGCGGCAAGTATGCGGATCGGCCGAAACTGTGCCGAGATTATCCCCGTGAGAGTGAGTATTGTGAGTTCGAGAGCGATCAGTCGCCGTACGACCTATTTTTCTCGCGAGTTGAGGAATTCGAACGCTATCTCGATAGAAAGAAAATACAATGGCGATGGAAAAGACTCAAGGACTGAAAGGGCGAGACGGGGCGATACGACGGCACGAAAATGGGCCTATTCGCTACGTTGTTTGGGATTGGAACGGTACCCTGTTTGATGATGCCTCCTTGTGCATGGACATAATAAATGGACTTTTGCGGAAGCATGGCGGTCGGGAATTAAAGATGGAGCAGTACCGCGAGGTTTTCGGCTTTCCCGTCAGGGATTACTATGTTCGTCTTGGATTTGATTTCGAGAAAGATTCCTGGGAGCGGCTTTCCAAGGAATTTATCGGAAAGTATGAAGCACGACGGTACGAGTGCCTGCTTCGCGACGGTGCTCTCGAAGCACTCACCGCCTGCAAAAAGGCGGGTATGGCTCAATCGATTTTATCCGCCTACAACCATCGTACTCTCGAGGGGATTGTAGACCATTTCGGTTTGCGAAATTTTTTTGAGTACCTTTCGGGGTTGGAGAATCACTACGCCGACAGCAAGCTCGCGAACGGTAAGCGCTTATTGTCTCTGCTGAGGATTCCGCCAGATCGGGTGCTGTTTGTGGGCGATACGGAGCATGATTGGGAAGTGTCGAATGCATTAGGCACGCGATGCGTCCTTCTGACCGGCGGGCATCATTCGGAGCGCAAGCTGCGCGCCTGCGGGGTTCCGGTAGTTCATTCTCTTCAGGAGATTGACGGTTCGTTGCTGGCGCGTATTTGAGTATATTTGCCGTGAAGCGCATAGTAGCCGGATTCACACACCAATCATGCCGATCCTCGGTCCGTCGACGTCGGCGCGGTAGCGTAACCGGTTTGTACCCATGTTTTGCGACCTGAAATACGAATGGGGATACCCGGGGCTCTCGCTTTTCTTAAGGTGTAGCGTAGGCGGAAGAAAGGGGTTCAACATACAACCGTTTTCGCGTCTTCTCGGCAACACGTGCGAATTATCGACAAAGGGTAGAGCAACATGACCGGGCCGCCTTTTTATGAAAACGAGATGTCATTAATGAACGAGGAACACCCCTTTCGTGATTTTGAGCCGGTTTTGTGGCAACCGGGACGAAACAACGAGTCGGATGAAGGCTTTATTTATTCGGTGACGCGTAACCATGGGGTGAGCAGCAGTTATCGGCTTCATAATCCACGCGATGAGATCAATGAGGGGCGCAATCTGCTGGACAAGGTGATCCTTGAATATCGCATTGGGCGAATCAGTTACGACCTGTTTACCATTCGAGACTGCTTTGAAGCCGACTATGCCTTGGACCCTTGTGCCGGCGGCAACATCGTAGGTGATTTAGCCGAACGAATTGCCCGACGTATCACCAAGTATTTTCTCAAGCATTTTTCTAAAAACGGGTATACGGGCGGTATATTCGATAAACGATTCAATCCCGCCGAACGAGACGGTTTCATTGTCACCCATACCGACGACTACCTCTTGAAGATACAAAATTACCCAAATTTGGTCATTCTTAAGCGAAGTGGAAGAGGGAAATACGGCTACGAGAACATTAAGGAATTGGACGGGCTCTTCGACTATCGCTATCGAGGGAATCGCCATATTCTTGTGCTCGAAAGCAAGGTCGATCGGATCAATGTTGACTGCGACGATTTGGTGGATAATCTTTTCCGGCCTTTGGAAGAGCTTTTTCCCGAGGCTCGGTTTTCATATGTACTTTTTTCCGATGAAACCTCGATTTTTGTTAAGAAAAATTTCAGACGCCGTCGCCGGCTCAAGCAGTTGCCGGTTCGGATCTATGAACGGCTTCGCCGCGAGGGGATTGGGTTGCTGTGTTTGACTTTCAACGAGAACACGACGGATTTCGAGCGGATGCGCGACCATCTTATCACGCAGTATCGTTCGGTTGTGCGTTTGGGAGTGACCATGCACGGCAAAATGGTGGTGTCGCCGCGGTGCATTACGTTGTTCGACGGGGGCGAGACGCCGCATCTTAAATTGATGAAAGATATGAAGCACGGGATGTGGCGCGAGGTGAAGTTGACGCATAAAAAAAAGCGTTGTCGATAGGGCCGGCGGAAAAGCTATGCATGCCTTTGAGTAGCGGGGGAACGGGCCGGTGCGTCGGCCAACCTTCGGAAAAAAGCATTTTCGCAAACAGTACGTACTAGAGCGCGTTGTAAGCAATAAATTTGCACCAAGATTATAGTCCGCCGCCGAAGAGAAGAGTGTGTCGGGGCCGCATTTTTATGTCGGTAACCCGTTCTACAAGACACCGCGCAGGGTGTGCACACAGAACAGTCACTACGATGGTCTCGACCTCACCACACTTCCGGAAGACTATCTGCCGCGCACCAACTATGTGCCCGATTGTTCACGGGCCGAGTATGAAAGTAGAATTCCGCGGGTTCCGTGGGTTGAGGATGGGGAGAGTGAGCCGAAGAAGGTGACGGAGTATTATCGCGATGTCAATAGAGAAATGATTGGTGCTGCAGCGGAAAGACCTTTTATACCAGGCCTATTTCAACCGAAAGTTGGGTACATAAACACCCTAATTTCTTGGGTATTAAAGCAACAATACAATACAGTTCTATTCTGCGGTATGGGCTATTCACTACCAATTGATTATAGAGTGAAGAGCACGGGAATGGGGCACGCGAATAGAACTTTGGTTTGCCAAATTCCACTTCCATTACAATCATTGGTTACAGACGCAATAGTATTTCGTACCATGATTCTGATTGCCTTGACTGAGACTTATGCTAAGCTTTGGAGAATTATCTATGATGACACTTTTCAAACCTTCATAAGGTACAGGCCGGGCGTGGGGTGAATGCACCGGGAACCCCGGAGATTCCACGGGTTGTATTCGAGGAGCTTCTCGTGAATGCCCTGGTGCATCGGGACTATCTGATAGATGCGCCCATTCGAATCTTCATTTTCAGCAACCGAATAGAGATAATCAGCCCCGGAAGCTTGCCCAATAATCTTACAGTGGAGAAAATCAAGACCGGCAATTCGAATATCCGCAACCCCATTCTGGTGTCCTATGCGGCAAAGGGCCTGCTTCCGTATCACGGAATTGGCTCCGGCATAACCCGAGCGCTTGAGGAGTGACCTGAAATCGATTTTGGGGATATGCGTGATGGCGGGCAATTCAAGGCCGTAGTCGGCAGAGTTTAAAGGGTTACCGCGAAGAAACGGACGACCTTAAAAATGTTGAAAAATCCCCAAAAAGGGCGTTATAGGGTCAAAAAACGCAGGTTGTGACCCTAAAAAACATGGTGGTGACCCTAAAAAGGCGCTTGAAGAATCCATACTGACCCTGATATCTGAAAACACATCAATTACGTATGACCAAATTGCAGAAAAGGTGAATGTAGCACGCGCAACCGTGAAGAGGGCAATCTCAAGATTGCGGGAGAGGGGCGCAGTTAAACGAATCGGCGGCAAGAAGGGCGGGTATTGGGAGGTTGTGAAACTGGAAGTTAGAGAATGGAAGGTGAACGATAGAGGATGATACCATCAGTACTCGCAACGAAGCTTCGCCGGGGTATCGAAGATTATCTGCGAACCACGTTTCAGATATCCACGCCACTCTTCCACAGGATTGTGGAAGACCTGCTCGATGAAGAGAAGGGCGTGTTCCAGGGGCCATACCTCTCTGTTGCGTTGCCGTTCACTCCTTCAACAATGAGCCGCGATTTCTTTTCCTCACTGGAGATGCCATTTCAACCGCACCTTCATCAGGAGAAAGCTTTCACCAGAATCACCGACCCTGATGCCCAGTCAACAATCGTGGCGACGGGAACGGGCTCGGGAAAAACGGAGTGTTTTCTCTATCCTCTGCTTGAGTACTGCTACAAGAATAGAAACGTTGAAGGTATCAAGGCGATTGTCATCTACCCGATGAACGCCCTTGCTACCGACCAGGCGAAGCGTTTTGCTTCCGAGATATCGCGAAGCGACAAGCTCAGGAACAACGTGACCGTTGGTCTGTATGTCGGCCAGAAAAGAGACAGCGCCGGCAAGTCCAACAAGGTCATGACCCCTGAGTGGGTTACCGATGACAGAGAAACGCTCAGGCGCATGCCTCCGGATATCCTGCTGACTAACTACAAGATGCTCGACTATATGCTCATAAGGGCGCGTGATGCCGCATTGTGGAAGCAGAATGGTCCGGAGACGCTCAAATACATAGTCGTCAATGAAATGCACACGTTCGACGGCGCGCAGGGAACCGATCTTGCCTGCTTGATACGACGGCTCAAACATCGACTCAAAACGCCAAAGAATCATCTCTGTTGTGTAGGAACATCGGCAACACTCGGAGGCGCCGCATCCGCGGACAAGCTTCAGGAGTACGCGAAGCAGGTATTCGAAGAGGGATTCCCCCAGGGCTGCGTG
>WJJU01000659.1 GCA_014729595.1 Chitinivibrionales bacterium | reverse complement strand
GTGCCGTACAAGGTTCGAGGTTAGTGCAGGCAAACGGGAAGCGCGCCCCCCGCAAGAAGCGACAAGGTGCAAGATGCCCGCAATAGTCCACTACGGCGATAGACGGCATCGCTTTGACGATAAAAGCCGCTTTCAGGATGAGCTGTGTGGTAAGGGGAGGCCGGGCGAGAAGGCCTGGATATGGCCACGCAAAGGGGGAGGCGAGGCATATCCTCGGCGATATGGTGAGGAGGCGTAACGAAACAGACTGGTTGTCGTGATTGTCCTGAGTAGCAGCTCATCTGGAAAGCGGCTCCAAGGCGATTTCCGAGCCCACCCGTAACCACTACCACTGTACGACAAGCTTCCGCCGGCGCCGCCTTTCACGGTTCCGCCTTTCACGGTTCCGCCTTCTGGGTGCGCTTCGGTGTAGATGTCGGCATGATATGGTGCAACCAAGTCCGGTGTTCCTTGAACCACCGCCCATACCAACAAGGCCGCCGCAAGTCCTTTCCGCATAACCATGTATACCTCTAATCCGTTTCGTTGTGGTGAACCGCTGAAAAACATTAAATTCGTTTTCCGCGGAGTCAAGAAAAAACGGCCGTCGTTTGTCTTGTACGGAGAAACCGGGGCTCGGTTAGTGGTTTGGTACCCGTTCAGGCTCCGAAAAATAGCCCTGAGGTTTCATGGGGTGTCACCTTAGGTATCACGTTTGTGGAGAATCGGGGGTATTACGGAGTTTGTGGAGTTTATGTCCGTAGAGGTCCGGATATAAAAAAAACCCCGAAAATGCCTCTGATCACTCAGAATAGCGATTTTCGGGGGCTGTATATGGTAGCGCTACGGGGGATCGAACCCCGGTTACATGGCTGAGAACCACGCGTCCTAACCACTAGACGATAGCGCCGTTTTATAACTTCGATCGCGGATCTTGGATTTTGGATTGCGGACTATCGAATTTTTGCTCTGTTTTGAGCGATCAATAAACGCGATCCTCAACCTTTGATCGGTCGGTTTCTCTCACTACTGGGGTGTGAGGATTCGAACCTCAGACTTCCTGATCCAGAGTCAGGCGTTCTACCAACTGAACTACACCCCACCAAAACCGATCATAAAAAATAATATTCGTGCTTCGAGTGGGCAAGCTTTCGGCGAACGACGTTGCAACACAAAGCCGGGGACTCACTCCGTTGGTGTCTGCCGAACAGCGTGGTACCGATGCACGGGGCAGCTTTTTAAACAGTCTTTACGGGCTAGCCGGTTGTTTTTGCGATGATTTTTCTTTTGTGATTTCAACCGAAGCCCGTACGCGGACGGTCGAGCGTGTGGAGTCTTCGAGTACCGCGCCGTTAGGCAGTTCCAGTCGAAGCGTGCGAACGGCATCTTTCTCCAGATCTTCGAGAAGCAGCGGTTCGGTGGGAATCGAGGTGACTTTCCCCCATGCTGAGCTGTCAAGCTTGACTGTAACCGATTCCGGTCGCACTTTGATATCCGTCACCTGAAAACCTTCGGGAACCTCCCCGCTCCTCGTTACTTTTACCGGCAATCTTACCGTCGCCCGCAGTGAGGCTTCGAATTGAAGCAGCCCCGGTTCCACGCGTATGAGTTCCAGACCCGAAGGAATCGTAACGTGCTCGGCGGTGACCGGTATCTCGTTATCACCTTCTTTGACCGTGGACATGTCTATCGATACCGGCGGGATTGTGGTGTTGAGCGTGAAATCGCGTTCGGGTCCCGAAATGGTTAATGTTGCCCGGGTCGGCAGGCCCTCGGCGATGATAAGGCGTGACGAAAGATTGCGATACTCAATGGGGACTTCAAAGGTACGATAGACGGTTTCAACGCGGTAGGCGAACAGCAACCAGAGAAGGCAGGCGAGCGTGACCGAGAGTGCTTTAAGACCGATATGCTCCCGGATCCATCTTCGACCCAATGGTGTTTTTTCGGTAGCCGATGATGAGCTGTAGAAGCCTTCGATGCGTCTCTTAAGCACCGCGAGTGAATCCACTTGGCGCAGTTTACCCTGATGTGCGATACTGATCGTTCCCCGCTCTTCTGAAACCACGAGCGCCATGGCGTCGCTTTGTTCCGAAAGACCAAGCGCGGCGGTATGTCGAGTGCCGCGTCCCGAAACCGCACGAAGGTTGTTTGAAAGGGGGAGCAAAACACCGAGGCGATTGATTTTCCCTTGGTCAATCAAAACGGCGCCGTCGTGCCCCGGTGAATTATGGTCGAAAATGCTGTATAAAAGAGGATAACTCGGTTCGCCGTTGACCGACGTACCGCCGCGTACATGACGATCCAATGCTTCGCGACCCTGTAAAACGATCAATGCACCAACTCGGTTTTGGGCAAAATCGGCTACCGTGCTCACGAGGGTGTCGACCAAGGTGGGATCACGAAGAGTGCCTGAGCGAGCCCCTCCCCAAAAGCGCCATCCCTCCATCAACTCAAAGGCTCTTCGAATGTCGGACTGAAAAATGATAACAAGCACAACCAATGTAGCCGCAAGTCCCGCGTGGAACAAAAGCGAGGTCAGATACATGTTGAGCATTTGGGTGAGTGCGTAGAGCGAAGCGATAATACTTAGAATGATGATAAGCGAGCGTGAAGCGCGGCGACGAAACCAGAAGAGCACATAGTAGAAAATGACGCTGATGACAAGGATGTCAAGAAGGTCGCCAAGGTGAGTGTTGGCCCGAAGCTGCTGTAATTGGGAAACGACGATGTGAGTCATCGGACCTCAGGATGCATGGTTTGCGGTACTTACTTTTTGGGGCGCCATACTTATCGTTAAGCCTTAGGCCCGTGCTTGAGCGGATCACATTTGGCTACTCGCACTCGCGCAGGTAAATGAAATTTTTGGGGCCACTCTTAGTTCTGCTTTTTAAAATGATTCTCAGGTCAACCGCGACGACCTGTCTGTTTCGTTACGCCTCCTCACCATATCGCCGAGGATACACCTCGTCGCCTCTTTGCGGAATCGAATTCAGGTCTTCTCGCTCAGCCTTCTCTGGCGTAGCTCGCCTGAAAGCGGCTCTTAAATGAATTCGAGCAATCCGCGGCGTGATGCCCGCTCTCTGGACT
>WJJU01000658.1 GCA_014729595.1 Chitinivibrionales bacterium | reverse complement strand
TCGTTACATAACAGAATTTGTTCCGAATATATCGTTTCGTTCACTTCGGGAGCGTCAGTGCGCGGAGAGAAAGAAATTCTGAACAGATACCAAATCGGTGATTTAATAGCGTAAAAGTCTACCTCCGAGGCAAGGGCAAAGCGGTCGCCGTCGTTAAATCACAAAAGTACTAACCTTTGTTTGCCCTTCATGAGGATTATTTGTTTTTAGGCGTTTATACCGTGTAATTGAATCCGTTTTCTTTTTCGGTATTTTTTTGTTACAATTGTTTCGCGCCCTTAGAAAAAATGCTTTGCAAGCCGCCTTGGCCCAACGTATAATTTGTATGGCAGAGGCTCATCGAGGCAAAAGACGACACACGCCGGTGCAATAAAATCCCGCTTTCCGGGGGAGCGTGTACAAGTCGTTCTCCAAGATGATACTATGGGAGGTGTGGCTTCACCACAACGCCGAGGTATCGACTAGTGATACACAAAGTCTTTGTAATCAGCTTAATCGCAGGCGCTTGCTTTGTCGGTAAGGCTGCTCATACAATCGAACTCAAAGACGGTAGAACCATAACCGGCGAAATTGTCACCGAGAACCAAAGCTTTTTTATTGTCGATCGGGCCGGCACGGAGCTTCGGGTACTTAAATCTTTGATATACTCGATCGATGGGAGGGCGTTGGCGCGAGCGGAGCCGTCGCAAGCCCCCCACCCGGTAACGCCAAAAACATCTCCGGCTAAGAAACATCCACCATCAAACTCTACTCTTGCTGCTCCGAGTTCCTCCAAACGATCGATTGTGCTTGCCAACGGGACAACCCTCGATGCGATCATTATCTCGGAGAATGCCAACTTTTACATTCTCGAACTGGACGGCTCCCGGCTTAGCATTCTCAAAAGCTTGGTTGTCGAGATTGACGGTAGGCCCGCCAACATAAAAGTAGTACGGTCTCGCAGCACCGAGGCAAAGAGTGAGAATGAACCGGGCAAACCCGACCTTCATTCTCCACGGGTCCGCCGCTCGTCGTCGACTCCCGCAAAGACCCAAAACGATCCTGCGCCGCTTCCTACTTCCGTAACAGCCACGCAGAAGAACGCCAATAGCCTTAACGAGCGCGTACTCTCACAAGAGCCAAATTTCATTGCGACCGATGTCGACGGTGCGGTGCCGCGGCTGCAGAGAAGCATGATCGATACCGTAGGTAATGCTTCGTTGGCGGCTACAACAATCGGTACTTCGGAAGGTGCTTCCGTAGCCTCGGTGACTAAAGCGGGAGTGGAGGATCGTGCCGCTCGAACAACGCCGGAGAGAATGGGAACAGCCACGGGTACTTCAACACCGCGACCATATATTGTTCACAAGCCCGCCTATGTATCTGATCCCGAGGATTCAAAAGCCGTTTCGGCTGCAAAGGTCGATTTGCCAACATTTTCTCCAACTGGACAATCGAATTTAATCGCTAAATATGACAGCACTTCGGATGAATCTCAAAAGACTGCTTTAGCTACGAGAGACCCTGTTGAGGAGGCTGATCCGGTAGTGCCTCGTGATGGGGCCATGGGCGGTGCTTTGGCGAGAACCGATACGAGTGCTCAACAAAAGCCGGGGTTTGTCTATCCCCGTGCCGCACAAAGGGGCATTGCCGTGCCGGCACCGGGGGCGTCGACGGGGACCCGCAACGAAAAAGTGGCACGAGTGGTGGAGATGGTGCTGCGCTCTTCCTTTGATGAAGAGCAGTATCTAATAGAAGTGCAGGAAGAGGAACTGGGAGAAGAAACCGACAGCATCATGCCCGAAATCCCTTCGTCCCGGCGTGAATACTTGGCCCAAAAGCTCGAGTGGGGCAGGCCGCGAGAGCGAGTGGACGCCGCTGTTGAGTTGGGGAAAGTACGGGCGTCGTGGGCCGCCGAGCTTCTGGCCGATGCGCTAGCGGACGAAACGCTTATCGAATACAAGGAAGGTGAAGTGGATGAATATAGCGCCGCGGTGAGTGTGGGAATAGCCGCCGCCCGTACATTGGGTATGATGGGCGTTGCCGCGCTGGAGCCGGTAGAGAAAGTGCTTGGTCATCGCAAGCCGGCGGCACGTCGAAATGCGGCCGATGCAATGGTGCTCATACAAGGGGAGCGGTCAACTCAAGCGCTCATCGCAGCGCTCAAGGATGACGACTTGGAAGTTCAATTTACGGCGGTGGAAGAACTAATAACCCGAAAACCGCTGGAACTTCTAATTGAAAGCGCCGACGGGCGAAACGCGAATTTGCGCAAAAACGCCATAATGATTCTTGGGGAATTAAGGGCAAGAAGTGCCGCTGAGATAATAATATCCGCTCTTTCGGACAGGAATTCCTCGGTGCGCGAGTAAGCGGCATGGGCGATCGGACAAATTGGCGATCCGCGTGCCGCCGATGAACTGCTGAAG
>WJJU01000657.1 GCA_014729595.1 Chitinivibrionales bacterium | reverse complement strand
TTGTTCAACTGTTGGTGAAGAATTTTATCGAAATCCTCGGGTTTGCCGACCCTGAACATCGGTAGTTTCGTTACCAAGAGAACTTTGTCCCGGTACCCGTCTTGCAATGCTTTCCCTACTATTTTTTCGCTCTGACCCATGTGATACGGCCAGGCGGTATCGATGTAGTTGATTCCACGATCGATTCCGTATCGCAGGATTTCTATCGCGTATTTTTCGTTCACGCGACGAAGTAAACGGTTGGTCGGAAAACGCATACACCCGAAACCAAGTGCGGAAACCTTCAAGGGCAGTGATCCCATTTTACGATATTTCATATAATGCTCCACCTGGCCGAACCATTTCCTTCAAGTATTCGACCTTCATGTTGTATGTGGGATTTTACTGTTTGCCCGCGGTTTGGCCTGAGTGCTTTGTGTGAACCAAAGCTCAAAATACATGATATCACACCCGGATGGACATGTGTCCCCCTTCGTTGCAAAAGGTCCTCGATATTTGAGCGTGTGGCGGGGAGAGGGGGCGATGGTCGTGACGGCCGAAGAGCACGGCGGTCCACGATGGGCCGCCGCCCGAAGCATGCCCGCGCCGGTGGCGTAAAAGAGCCATGCCGGGTCCCGCTCAAGCGTTGCGATGGGATGCCGCGGGACTTTCCCGGAGGGCGAAAATCCGTTTGACATAATAATTCAATTGCTTAAATACATGCCTAACGGATTTCTATGCAACGATGCAGTGTGTGAAGACAAGGGGAAGGTGAAGTAAAGGGGCGCGCAAGGCCTTCTGAATCGGTTTCAGCCCACTCTTCTATCTCACTTTCAAGAGTCGCACCGCTTTGGCGTGTTCTCCGACGACGAGGCGGGCGACATAGTAGCCGGCGGGTGCCGGCGCGCCGACCGCGGTTCGAGCGTCCCACACCAAACGATGCGGGCCTACGGCCAGGGGATGGGAAACGGGTGTTGCAATAAGGCGCCCGTCGATGTCGTATATGCGAATTGAGACGTGGCGTTTACCTCCCGGACTTTGTGTCCCATTCCAGGCATAAGGCACGTTAAATTGAAGTGTGGTAGTATGGACAAAGGGATTGGGGTAGGGGGGGAGAAGTTCGAGGGGCGTTGAGTAGCGTGTAATCTCGCTTGGATCGGCGGTGGCGACTATGTATGCGTATTGCTTTTGATTATGAGCGGGAATGCTGATTTTTGTGCGCTCCCGAATGTCGATCGCTTCTTTTTGTGTTACCCAAAAGAGATGGAGCTGCGATGGAATGTTGTCTAAACCGTCTATGTGAACGGTTGCCGCGGTAGCGCTTGGCGATACGGCAACCGTCCACTCAAGCTTTTCCTTCGGAAGCGGGGCGCATATTTTGTACTGGCGTGAAAGCCGATTGCGCAAAGCATTTTTTACCGTTTCGGAATCGTCCATGCGTACAAAATATAGTTGAGGGTAGTCGAAGGCCGGTGGTGGTTCTCCGCTTTCCTTGCTGACGGCTTTGGCAAGGTGATTGGGGAGGACGCCGATATAATTATCTCGATCCGCCCAGCCGTCTCCTTCAAGCGAAATGCGCAGTTCCCACGAAAGCCCCGCGGCCCTTTTCGCAAGTCGGCCCCACTTGGCAATAGTAGAATTTGAGGGAGCCGGTTGGGCGGGAATCGGTAGTACGGTATCGCGCTCAACTTGTATCCAATACGCCCTGCCGGGTTCGAGTGCCTGCGCCGATTCATAGGCTTTGACGCTCGTGTTCCAACCGAAAAGCTCAAAATCCGCCCGCCACCGGGGTGCGACGGTAAACGGAAACGGCGAGGAGATCTGGTTCCAGCCGGTCGAGTCACCTTCGAGTGTAACCGCCACATGGCGTGCCGTGTCAAAAGCGGCTTGAAGCCGGTCGCGGTTGTAGGTCAGTATTGTATCGTGGGCGCTCCAGATCCAATAACCTTGCGAAGGCGCCATTGTACGGGCGGGCTCATAGCGGGAATAGATTCCATCTTCGGCTTTGAGATCATTCCATGTATAAAGATAGCGATCGGGCGACGAACCGAGCAAAAGCGTATCGAGTCCGACGGGCCCGATCATGTGCCAGGTGTCGCCTTCCAAAGCAATCCGGGTCGTGGCGCCGATCTCGACAACATAGCCGTCGAACGATACTGATGAGGGCATGGTGATCCGTCCGACGGAACCGTGGCTGTTAATCGCTGCAACACGGTACACATACGGCATTCCCATCCTGACGGTCGTATCGCTGAACGTGGCTTTATCGACAATGAAAGAGTCGATGAGCCCCTGTTCAAAAGCAACAGGCCGGGGCTCCCATTGGGATTCATCGTTAATAAAAAAGAGTTTTTGCTTACCGACAATTCGATAGAGGATATAGTTTCCGACATTTTCATTTTCGGGTGCGGCGGGCCATGATACCTTGATCGAACGAGGGCCGGTCGGCTGCGCGGAGACTGTGGCGATCGGAGACGGGCGATTGGGGAGCATGACCTTATAATCGGCAAGGGGCGGCGGGTAGGGCATATCGATCATGCCTTCGTCACCGTATTGGTTAACCGCCACGACGGCGTAAATGTATGGTTGCCCTCGTTTTGCGGTGGTGTCGATAAAAAAGGTATTGGTGGTGGAGAAAGAGTCGACCACCGCAAAAATGCTGTCTTCGGGGATCGACAGTTCCCAACTGCCGTCCGGGGCTACGTAAAAAAGGCTGTCGTCACCCGGCACCCGATATACTCGGTATTGAGAAATTTTCGTTTCGGAGGGAGGGGACCATGTGACGGTGATTTGCCGTGAGCCGGTGACCTTCACAACAAGGTCATTGACCGGCGGCGGGGCGTCGTCACCGTAAGGACCATTGCCGTCGAATCGATAGCCGCCATAACCGATAGGTGCTCCATTGGTACTCTTGGCGTGCTGTGATGTGCTGTCGGGAAGAAAGTAGAGAGTCGTGTCTTCGAAGGATGGATCGAAGCCGAAAACGCTATTGTCCATATAGAGATGCTCGGTTGGTGTGGCGGCGGTATGCTCCCACTGAACGATGTTTGCGAGATGGGCCGAAGTGCTTCGCCCCCGAAAATCGAAAAGCTCTTCGGTTTTATTGTTAACATGGTAGAATATTGAATTTCCAATATGCATGTACGACGCCAATGAGAGAACCGGCGACAAGTAAGCGTGACCCGACTCTTCGTATTGACCGTCATACTCGGATGACTCCACCATCCCCTTGGATTCCATATATACCGCCTTCTCGGCCACCGATCGCGCACCGACAAAGGTGCAC
>WJJU01000656.1 GCA_014729595.1 Chitinivibrionales bacterium | reverse complement strand
GTGTGGCAGTTTGTCAAGTCTTGGGATCCTCAACGAGCACCTGAGCTTCCCGATTGGAATGATATCGCTGGAAAGAATATGGTTTTTCAGCTAGATGGCGATTTGCAGTTCATTCACGAAAGACCCGCTGCAAAAAGGACATGGTCGGAACACTTCCGTAATATCGATGATCCTCATAAAGAAGAAGGAATGTGTTTAGTAACCGGCGAATATTGTAAAATAGCCCGCCTTCATCCAGCGATTTCAAACGTAAAAGACGCTCATAGTTCCGGTGCAGGTATTGTCACATTCAATAAGGATAAAACAGCATTTACGTCATTCGGGAAGATTCAAAACCACAATGCCCCCATTGGAATGGATCCCGCATTCGCTTACACAACAGCCCTCAATTTTTTACTTCAACCGGGCAGCCGACAAAAAATCCAAATAGGAGATGCTACAACCGTCTTTTGGACAGAGAGAGAATCAGTTGTGGAAGGCTTTTTCGGTTTGGTGTTGAATCCGAGAGATACTTCGGGCGAAGATGCCGAGATCAGAGCCTTCCTCGATTCACTAAGAGAAGGGAAATTCCCCCATCAAATTGACCCGGCAATTAAATTCTTTATACTTGGCCTTTCGGCCAATGGTCCTCGCATTTCCGTACGTTTCTGGCACGTTAGTACGGTAAAGGACATCTGCGAGAAACTCGGCCAGCACTTCCGCGATCTGGCTATGGTGAAATCCTTCGATTCCGACCCCGACTATCCGGGAATCTGGCGTCTGATCAGAGAAACCGCAAACGCGAAATCCCAAGATGGCCCACCTCCCCTCTTGGGTGGTGCAGTCATAAAGGCAATTCTCAATGGCACACCCTATCCACAGTCTTTACTATCAGCCGTCCTTGGCAGGATACGGGCCGAGCAATCCGGGAAGGACAAAAGCGGCAAACCCATAGCGAATGTCAGCTACACGCGGGCAGCTATCATTAAAGCTGTGCTGACGCGCAAGAAGAGAATTCTAAATCAAGATATGGAGGTCCCAATGGCGCTGGATAAAGAAAACGATAATATCGCGTATCGGTTGGGCCGATTATTTGCGGTATTGGAAAAGGCCCAAAAAGAGGCTATACCTGGGGCAAATGCAACCATTAAGGACAGGTTTTACAGTTCCGCATCCGCCACACCACGACGAGTTTTTCCGCAATTACTCCGCCTTGCTCAACATCACATAAGCAAGGCAGAACATGGCAGATTTCGAGATAAGGAAATGGAGGAAATCATCGGTAATATCCAGGAATTTCCAGCCCACCTGGGTCTTGATCAGCAGGGTATGTTCGCCATCGGATATTATCATCAGCGGCAAAGCTTTTTCGCTAAACGCATTGAAAACAAAGACGTGGATGAAAAGGAGTCTTGATCATGACAAAGGTCCTCGATAACCGATATGAATTTGTCTATCTCTTCGACGTGGAAAACGGCAATCCGAATGGTGACCCGGATGCCGGCAACATGCCTCGAATTGATCCGGAAACAAACTTCGGTATTGTTACTGATGTATGCCTGAAGCGGAAGATCAGAAACTACGTCGAAATTCTCAAAGGGCGTGCAAAGCCCTTCGATATCTATGTCCAGGAAAAGGCAGTCTTGGCTGAAAAACAAAGCGAGGCTTACGGGAACGAAACCATCAAGGACGCGGAGGGTGCCAACAAAATTGCCAAAGCACGCGACTGGATGTGCAAGAATTTCTTCGATATCAGGACTTTCGGTGCGGTGATGTCTCTCAAAGAAAATAATTGCGGACAAGTCCGCGGCCCGGTACAAATGAACTTTGCTCGCAGCATTGAACCGGTGCTTCCGCTTGATGTGACTATCACGAGAATGGCAGTGGCGACCACCAAAGAAGCTGACAGCCAATTCGGGGATAATCGAACGATGGGCAAAAAGAGCATAATCCCGTACGGCCTCTACCGTGCGGAAGGTTTTATTTCCGGCCATCTTGCGCGTCAGACAGGATTCAATGATGAGGATTTGAGTTTGCTCTGGGAGGCTCTGATTAACATGTTTGATCACGATCGCTCGGCCGCTCGAGGCAAAATGGCCGCACGCGCACTTGCCGTGTTCAAACACGACAACATCCTCGGCAATGCTCAGGCGCACGAATTGCTTGGACGATTGAAAGTCGCACGCGCCAATTCCGGTGATTACCCCGCGAGGTCCTTTTCGGATTACGAACTGGATCTTGATGAATCGAATCTGCCAAAGGGAATCACCATAGAGAAAAAATTATGGCCGTGAACTATACCGAAGATGACCTCTTACCCATATCCGCTT
>WJJU01000061.1 GCA_014729595.1 Chitinivibrionales bacterium | reverse complement strand
GTAGCAAATGCTGCGCAACCACACCAAACAGTACGACGCCGGCCCCGACTAAAATTGCTGGGAAATAACTTCCCGAAACATCGTAAAGCCATCCCCCCACTGTCGGCCCCACAATACCGGAAAAACCATACGCCAGAAAGATTAACGGATATATGCTTGCCATGTTTTCGGCCCCGAAATCGTTAGCCGTCTGCGTCATGTATACGACGAAACATGCGCCAAAGCCAAACCCGGCCAACATCGAAACGGCGACAAACATCCAGGGCGCGGGGAAAGGTAATAGAAGCATTGCAATCGCCGAACAAAGGAATAAGAGAGAGGCGGGAATAGCGCGGTCACCAATTCCGTCGATCAGTGCTCCCCACCCAAGCCGGCCCAGGCTGTTACCGACGGCAAAACTACCTACGGCCGCCGCCGCAAGTGCCGGAGGTATGTTCGACGCCAAGCCGATTGGCTGAAGGTTCCCGATAACAAGAAGCCCCCCAAAGGTTCCCGCCCATATACCGGTAACCAAACGCCAGAACCGTCGGTCGGAAAACACCTGACGCCCAATTCGGCTCTCTCCGGTCGATCGGGTCGTAGTTTTATATGGATTCGATAGAAATAGGGATGCGGCAACAATGGCGGCGCCGTACCATAGACCCACAAAGCGGAAGACCTCAAGTACCGATTTGCCTTCGGCGAAAAGCCTGCCCGCAAGCGCGGAAAGCAGTACCGCTCCACCACCAAAACCCGCAACGGCCAAGCCGCTGATCAAACCTTTTTTCTTGGGAAACCATTTTATGCAGGTGGCGATCGGACATACATAGCCAAACCCTATCCCTGCCCCGGCTATAAATCCAACACCCAACAACAACGGAACGAAACTCCCTCCGGAGAAGGAAGCCGTCAGGTAACCGGTACCAAACAACGTCCCACCAATGAAAGCCACGGGTGCCGGCCCATACCGGTTTTGCAGCCTGCCGGCAAATACCATCGAAAGAGTAAATACGGCGATTGTCGCCCCGAAAATGATCTGAGACTGCGCTTGGGTGAGGCCAAAGGAGCTTGTAAGTGAAGGTACGAAAACACTCCAGGCATACACGCTACCAAGACCTACCTGAATAACAATGGACGCAGCCAACACTATATAGCCCTTATATCCTTTCATATACTCTATACTCCTCCGATTTCACCTCTCTTGCACAAATACCGACAACATTCCGGGGTCCGACAAACGCCGCTCATGCCGGCGCCACACCGCCCTCGCGGTTCAATTCCCATGCGCGATGCTACGAGCACCATGACCGGAACAAAAAGGCCGTCAGAGAGGAATATCGGATTCCTTCCTAACGGCCCGCTCGAAAACGTGGCGCAGCTTGTACGCCACCTTCACTAACCTGCCCGCGCAATATAGTTCATAGTTGAATATAAAAAAACTACGCGCGCAGGGTCAAAGACGAAGCGCGTGGAACCGAAGCAATTTCGAGAAAAATGATCGGATATGATCAACAGGCAAACCATTGTGATACAAAAATGATTAACCCACGGCTTTCTCGTAGTGATCCTATGCTCGTTTATGCCCCGAATGCCCCTCAAAAGGAACGGCATCTCACCTTAGACCGTTCCACCTTGAATCGTTCCGTAGGCTCAGAGTGTCTCAGAATGCAACACCGCGGTTTTTGTAGACGGCAACGCATACCTTATGCGGTCACTATGGGGCAATTGGGGGGACTTGGCACGGCACTTGCGTTTCTTTCCGGCCGGATGAAAAGGTGAACACGAAGAAAGGAGGCTACCATGCCTAAGAGAAATGTCATAGATAAGAGAAAAATTCGACTCAAAGAAGTCATGGACGAGAATTACATACCGTTCCTGGGTGGAAGGCCCAAGCGCAATACGATCATCAGCGACGACGAGGTGCTGAACCTTTCGATTGCCCTTAATACGAGTAAAAACCTGGATGAATTTTTGACCGGACTATAACTGAAAGCGGATAGAACCACTACGAAGGAGGATACTATGGGAGCAGTAATACGATATCAGGCCCCGTTGAGGACCTTGTC
>WJJU01000655.1 GCA_014729595.1 Chitinivibrionales bacterium | reverse complement strand
TCTCACGTGAACGTGTCCGTCAGATTGAAACCAAGGCGCTCAGCAAACTGAAACACCCCAGCCGCACGCGTTTTCTGATGGCCTGGAAAGAGGATCGTGAAGAGGTATTTGACGACGACAACCAATGAGTTTGAGAACCCGATCCACAAGTCCCATCGTTTTTCGCATATTTTTGCCACCGCACTTACCCAAGCTCCTCGGACCGGCCGGGACGTAGGCCCCCCGGCCCGGGCTTAAACGACTCAAACGAGAGGACGCGGAAAGACTTTGCCTTGGCATGCGGCGATAAGACCTCCGAATGGTTTCAGTGCTTGCTCTTCGATGAGCTTCTTCCTTCGCCGGAATCTATTGAGGCATCCGGGTTTTCGGTGTTTTTTTTCGGCCTAGCGCACAACCCGCAGTTGTCGACAACAACTCCTTCGATATCCCAGCGCGGCCGCGCTTCGACGGTGTCATCGAAAGCGTAGAACGGCTCGGGAGGTATCCAGGGAAAAAGAGAGCCCAAAGTGCGCTCGCCGTCCCCGTTGCGATCATCGTAAAGGGCCATAGTACCTCGCCCGCCGGGAATCGAATCGAAGACAAAGGAGCCGGCGTTGTCGGGGGTTGAAATCGACGGCTCACCCCGTTCCACCGGATCAAAGACCCAAACGCCATTGACGAATCCTGTAGAGCAAGCCGCCCAGCCCGACAGACTGAGGCAAATGCTGTCTGGGTGAATCGTAGAAAATGTAATCGAAACACGCGGTGTATCGGACGTATCCACCGGGTGATTGCCGGCCAAATCCACAAAGCGTTCGGCGTGCATTGCCGTTGAATAGCGCGTTCCGGGAGTCAAACGCGTTTGAGGTACCATCGCGACCGTGTCACCCGGCGAAGTATCGACGGTGACTTGGATCGTATCGCCGGTAGTGTCGACCATAAACCAAGTATCATCGAGACACCGTACGGGCTCGGACCAAATCAGCTTAAGCTCCGGCTCGAGTCCGACGGTTCCCCGCGGCTCGGTACCCAACAACATCGGTTCGATGGTGTCTTGTGTTGTAACCCCCGGAAACTGAACCGTGTCTTGCAACGAGTCCGTTCGATCTTGGAGTTTGTACCGCCTTTCCGCAGCATATATCAACCGATACACATCGGACGTGAGTGAATCGGCCAACAGGACGGCAAAGCGCCCGGTTTCATCAAGAGCCAAAACCGTATCGATCGACAGCGAACCGAGTGTGCCGTCGATCGGCTCGATACGCATGCCGGTGTCGTGAACCACACGACCGTTTCGGTCGGGCCGGCCCCATTGGCCAAGCAAAAGCCGAGACCATGATGCTTCAAGGGAACTGATACGTACGGAGGCGGTATCGGCAATGATGCTGAAGAGCTCTAAGGGCCCCACGGTGGAATCGACCGTTATCCGTCTGTTGGAAGGCGCATACGCGGTCTCCCGGCCAAAACCCGGCCGCCCGTTGCCGTCGCGATCCACAAACCCTAAGACGGCGTATGTGCCGCGACGTACATGCTCGAGCGCAAAACGGCCGCTACTGTCCGTCTGAGCCACATACATCGGAGGCGCAAGAAACGCCGAGTCAATCGTCCAATCGTCATCCAACGCGTGCAAAGCAACCTTGGGTTGCTCTTGATTCGAATCAAAATCCAACACGCATCCAAATACCACACCACTATCAAGGGTGGGGCCGGTCGAAAATACAAGCTGATATGGAGTTCCCAAGCGGACACGGTGAAGGTCTTCAAGTCCGGCGTCGACCGCGACATGATAAGTAGTGGAATCGGCAAGAAGTCCTCCAAATGTCACGATTACTTTGCGCCCCTTTACAACCACTTCAAATCCACCATCAACCGGCGGGAATACCGAAATACTTCGTTTTGCGGAACGCGGATCAATCCATTCGGAAAACTCAAGCGTTACGGTCGATAGATCGTCCCGGCCAACCGCCGCCTTTGTCGGCACGGTACGAATAATCGTGGGCGGCGCCGTATCGTCCGGCCCTCCGCCGGGCGGCATCTGATTGGCGCACAGGCAGAGCAAAATCAGTGGTATTACGATAAGATAATGCATAAGAAAAAAATAGTTTCGGAGCACTTCGTCAAAACCGGCTTGGGGGTAAAGCCTCGGCATGACATATCTTACCACAACGATTATTGAATGCTCAGGCCGCGTTGACCGTCCCTCAGAAGGAGCACTACGTATGTCAAATACCAAACACGATTTCCGTATCGAAACTCTTGGCACCCCATCGATACCCTCTCCAATCAAGCTTTCGGAAAGGCTTGACGACTACATCGCCAATTATGTATCCGAAGATCACCGGATTATATACGACATAGAAACATCCGCGGCGAAACGACCGAAGGCGCTCGATCCCAAGGAATTGCTGGAGCCGGCCGGCCCGCGGAAACAGGTATACTTCGACGGTCCCAAAGTAAAGGCGGCAATCGTTACCTGCGGAGGATTGTGCCCGGGGCTCAACGATGTCATACGCTCGATTGTCATGTCTCTGTGGTATCATTACGGTGTGCGCCGCATTACCGGCATTCGGTACGGCTATCGTGGCTTTATCCCCGAGTTCAGAATCCCCGATATGGAGCTTACTCCCGAGACGGTTGCCGAGATTCACCAAAAAGGCGGCACAATACTTGGTTCTTCCCGCGGTCACGGCGAGCGCACCGAGGAATTGGTCGATTCGCTTGAGCGAATGAATATAAACCTGCTTTTCGCGGTCGGCGGTGACGGCACCCAGCGAGGAGCTTACAACATTACCAAGGAACTTCGGCGTCGCGGTCTCAAAATCGGTGTTGTCGGCATTCCTAAAACAATCGACAACGATCTAAGCTTTATCGAAAAGTCGTTTGGGTTCGAAACCGCCGTTTCTGTCGCGGTAAATGCCGTAGCCGGGGCTCATGTTGAGGCGCATGATGCGATCAACGGTATCGGTTTAGTCAAAGTAATGGGGCGCGAATCCGGCTTTATCGCCGCACATACGGCGCTGGCCATAAATGATGTTAATTTCGTGCTTATCCCCGAGGTCCCTTTTGACCTGGATGGTGACAATGGACTTCTCGCTCATCTTGAGCGGCGCCTGGAACGACGCGGCCATGCCGTAATTCTGGTGGCCGAAGGTGCCGGAGCGTCGCTGATGCCGACCTCTGAGACGACTGATTCCTCCGGCAATCGTAAGTTCGGCGATATCGGGCTCTATTTGCAGCGAAGACTCAACGAGCACTTCGGCCAAAAAGGAATAGAAACTAATCTCAAATATATTGACCCCAGCTATCTCATTCGGAGTGCACCCGCCAACCCCAACGATTCGCTGTATTGTGCACGGCTGGGCGGCAACGCCGTTCATGCCGCCATGTGCGGCAAAACCGGCATGCTTGTCAGCCAAGTCAACGGCCATTTTGTTCATGTACCGATTGCGATGGCGGTGGCGCAGCGCAATCGCATCAATCCCGAGAGTGCCTTGTGGCGCGATGTAATTGATGCCACCGGCCAACCCTCGCTTATGAAGAACTAAGGGCGTGGCGGAGGACGTATTCAACCAACCCGCTATTTACATCTCCACGATAAAGAAGCCGGATACGTACGTCTTTTTTATATTTAAAGACTTGGAACCGATCATGCCCCGGCATACGTTTTTTTCGCAAGATTGTCCGGTGTGCATTGGTAATACCGAAATCGGATCATATCCACTCGGCCACCAGGAGTTTTCGTGCCATGAGCCTTAGAGATATTCTCATCGCCCCTTCGATTCTGTCCGCCGACTTCAGATCTCTCGAGCAGGAAGTTACAAGGGCCGTGGAAGCGGGCGCGGATATGATTCACTGTGATATCATGGATGGGCACTTTGTTCCAAACATATCCTTTGGGCCACTTGTAGTCGCCGCGGTAAGGCGGTGCACCACCGTACCGCTTGATGTTCATTTGATGATCTCGAACCCCCAGGACTACATTGAGCGCTTCCGAGAGTCGGGCGCCGACACGATAACGGTCCATGCGGAAGCGACGGACGATCTACCGGGACTCATTGCTCAAATCCGCGACAGCGGCGCTCGCGTGGGCATAACCGTCAATCCCGACAAACCGGTCGATCTTTTCTTGGATTACTTAAGCGAAATCGACCAGGTACTCATCATGACCGTGTATGCCGGTTTCGGCGGACAGAAATTTATGCCCGAAATGATGGACAAGGTGCAAAAGGTCTATCGCGCGGCTCGAGAGATCGGCCACGCCCCGGACATAGAAGTCGACGGAGGTGTGAACGCCCATACCGCATCAACTTGCGCCGAGCATGGGGCTAATATATTCGTTGCCGGAAGCTACATCTTCGGCGGCGAAAACTATGCGCAACGCATAGGATCGGTTCGTGAAGGAGCACAAACAGGCCAAGCGAAAGCGATATAAGCGATGGTACTTACCGAACATAGACGTCCGAAACGGCTCAGACCCATAAATGCTTGGGGACGTGTACTCTGCGTGGGTGCGGCGTTTGCTATTATTTGTGGCTGTGACCGCTATCCGTTGGACACCGGTGACCGTGAGCTTCTGGAGCTGGAGCGTGTATGGCAGTATATGCGCGTATTCAGCATATACACCGATCGCGTTCCCAACCACGAGACGGCGCTTAGCGTAAGGTATCCCGAAGAGCTTGTGGCCATGCTCCGCGATACACTTCATTCGCCCGGCAGTTCCATCGCCCAATACTACGGTGTCTACACCCGCGACTACGCCGATCTTCTGCCCGCCGAAACAGGGATGAAGAAATCACGGTCTCGGGCGGCATCCAGTTCCGTCGATGCCTATAAGCTTACGAACGAGGTGGCGTATATCCGAATTGCGTCGTTCGAGGGCGACACCCGCCGTCGGCTCGAAGATATGGCGACGACGATCGATGGTTGCCCCTCACTCATCATTGATTTGATCAACAATGGAGGCGGCGACCTGGACGGCTGCTCTTCGGCGGTCGATCTTTTCTTGCCCGCGGGGATCACATATCTCACAACAACCTATCGCCAAAACATCTACACCACCGGGGACACCGGCACCATCGCAAACAAACGCTGGCGAAGCCGACGCAGCAATGACCTCTTTGAAGATAAGCAGGTGGTGCTGCTGGTCAATCAGGGAAGCGCCAGTGCCGCGGAAATCTTCGCCGTGGCTCTTCGGGACGGAATGGGCGCCGACTCATGCACTATCGCCGGCGAAACGACACTCGGAAAATCTATCGGCCAATATGTATTCAGGCTTTTTTCGGGTGCCGGCCTCAAGCTTACGGGCTTTCGTTTTTTCCGGACGGACGGCTCCGACTGGAACGAAAAGGGTATTGCTCCCGATATAGTATTGGAAAAAATTGATCCAACCTATTTGGCCGCCGCGGACGTGCGCAATTGGATCCTCGCCGCGGGTGAGCTGCTTCAGCCCAATTTCACCACACCGGGAACGCGAGCGACCATCGCTTCCATCGTAGCCGAGACGCACCTCTACAAGATGCCTCATCACGCATCCTCCAACACTCCCGTCGCCGACGTGATCGTGCCGCCAAAGGAAAAGCCGCCTCTGAGTAGGTTGAATGATGCCTACTAATTGAATTAGCATGTACAAAAAAGCCGTCTTTGGTCGCCTAGCTCATGCAATGACCGACATGACGGGGATTGGGCACCGCGAACACTTCGATCCCCGAAAACGGCATCAACGACCTCGGTGGCCGCCGACGTATGCACCCGATACGGATTCCAGGAATACTATCTCCGGCCGTCGGGGGCGGTTTCCGCGCGCTTAGTCGGCCTGCATCGTACACTCTCCTTCATCAGCGGTTCATAATGCGATGTGAGTCTAAACCAATCGGGCAATTAATATATTATTCATCCGAGTAAGAATATTCAACTACGAAGGAGCAATATCTCATGTACCGCCCGGAAATAAAGGTCTGCGACTGCACAATACGTGACGGGGGCCTTATGAATGACTCCCATTTCACATTGGAGACGGTCCGAAATGTCTATAAAGCCGTGTGTGAGGCCGGCGTGGATATAGTCGAACTCGGCTATCGCAACAGCAAAGAACAATTTTCGCCAGACGTCTATGGGCCGTGGCGATTCTGTGATGAAGAAAAGCTGAAACAGGTTACCGACGGCATAGCGACTACGACAAAGCTGGCTATTATGCAGGACGCTCATAAAGCGGTCCCCGAAGACATTGTTCCAAAGAGCGAAAGCGTTGTGGACATTGTCCGTGTGGCAACGTACGTCAAAGATATCGACAAGGCAATCTACCTTGCCAATAATGCGCAGGCCAAAGGATATGAAACCACAATCAATATCATGGCCATTTCGCACGTGCTGGAACGGGAACTCGACGAGGCGCTTCAGCAGGTTGAGGAAGAAACCAAGATTATCGCCTGCTATATTGTGGATAGCTTTGGTTCCCTGTACAGCGAGGATGTCGATTACCTGGTGCACAAATTCCAGCGATATCTCAAAACCAAGGAAGTCGGGATTCACTGCCACAATCAGCAGCAATTAGCTTATGCCAATACGATAGAAGCTATTATCAAAAATGCCAATTACCTTGACGGTACGCTGTATGGCTTAGGTCGTGCGGCGGGCAATTGTCCGTTGGAGCTGCTCATGGGTTTTCTAAAAAACCCCAAGTTCGACATTCGCCCGCTATTGGGTGCGATCGGACACACAATCCTTCCGCTTAAAAAAGAATTCGACTGGGGCTACTCCATTCCCTATATGATTTCGGGCATGCTGAACATCCATCCGGCC
>WJJU01000654.1 GCA_014729595.1 Chitinivibrionales bacterium | reverse complement strand
CGTGCATGACATCTATGCACTCCTACGCAAGAAATACGGCAAAAAGCAGCCGGTGTTCAAGGGCCTGGATCCTCGCCGTGTGTTTCAGAGAACCAATGCGTATCTGCGTCAAGAACGCTGGAACCTCCGCTATCACCCCGCCGAGTACTACAAGCGAATCGTGGCGTCGGCGTATGCACGTTGGGATTTCCCCAAGACACGCGTAATTTTTTCGGTAAACATATCGGCGGCCGACAAACGATTCGACTATATGCTTTCATTGACCTCGCTTGACTTGGAGCGGGAAGTTGTCGCCGAGAATGACCGTCTGCGAATGGAGGGCCTGTAGACGCCCGCCTCCAAATAGTATTTTATCCTCCCTCGTTACCGATTTTCAGACAGTTGGAGCGGTGTTTTCATGGCCGAAAGAATCTATGTGGGGTCTAAACCCCATGAGCGGGACGCCTTAGGAGAGAAAATTCGTGCTCGTATAGTCCAAGATCTCGGGATTGGGATGGTCGGTTCCATACGTACCGTTGCGGTTTACACCATCAACGCCCGATTGACTCAAGATGATCTGACGGCTTTGGCGGAAGGGGCCTTCTCGGATCCCATCATTCAAGATTATACGATCAACCGAAGCTTTGTTGAGCAGTTTGACTGGCTTGTCGAGGTAGGTTTCCGGCCGGGGGTGACCGATAATGTCGGGCGTACGGCTAAAGAGGCCTGTGTTATTGCGCTCGATCGTACGTTTCCACCTGATTTCTCGGTTCACAGCGCTACGCAATATTTCTTCGAAGGCAAAGCCATTCGACGCCATATCGAGCGGATTGCCGGAGAGATCCTCGCCAATGAACTCATTCAATCGGTTACCATTTATTCGCGTGAAGAGTGGCTTTCACGGCATAACAAAGAGTTTCATCCACCGCTCGTGACTGAAGACAAAGAGATTGTACCGTATCGGGAGATCGAGCTTGGAGGGAGTGATGAAGAGCTGGCGGCGATTAGTCGACGAGGCATGCTGGCGCTTACCTCGACTGAAATGAGGGCGATAGCGGAGTACTACGCACAACCCGCCGTTCGTGAGAGACGCAACGCCAACGGCCTTCCCGCCAACGCCACCAATGTCGAACTCGAGATTTTGGCTCAAACATGGTCGGAGCACTGCAAGCATAAGATATTCAACGCTCATATAACCTACTACGACCGCGACCGCGACCCGCAGAGGGTTTCGAGTCTGTTTAAGTACTATATCCAAAAAGCCACCGAGACGGTACGCAAGCAAAAGGGCGACAAAGATTTTTGCCTTTCGGTTTTCAAAGACAACGCGGGGGTCATACGATTCAACGATCGATGGGCACTCTCGTTCAAGGTCGAGACGCACAACAGCCCTTCGGCTCTCGATCCGTACGGCGGAGCGCTGACCGGCATCGTCGGTGTTAATCGCGATCCTTTCGGGACCGGCCTTGGCTGTAAGCTGATCGCTAATACGGATGTGTTTTGCTTTGCCTCGCCGTTTCATGAGGGCGCTTTGCCTCCTCGGATCTTACACCCCCGCCGAGTCATGGAAGGGGTGCGCGAGGGGGTCGAGCATGGCGGAAACAAGAGCGGTATACCAACCGTGAACGGGACAATCGTATTCGATGAACGGTTCTTGGGTAAGCCGCTTGTGTATTGCGGTACGCTGGGTATTGTTCCTCTCGAGATCAACGGTCAAAAAGGTTACGAGAAAAAAGCTCTTCCGGGCGATCACATCGTGATGGTGGGCGGACGAATCGGCAAAGACGGGATTCATGGAGCGACATTCTCTTCGGAGCCCTTGCACGAAGGTTCACCGGCGACCGCCGTGCAGATCGGCGACCCGATCACCCAACGCCGTATGACCGATTTTTTACTGGTGGCCCGGGATCGTGGACTCTACAATTCAATCACCGACAACGGTGCCGGCGGTCTTTCCTCGTCCGTGGGTGAAATGGCCGAAGACACCGGAGGAGCGACGGTTCATTTGGAGCGCGCGCCGCTCAAGTACCACGGTCTTGAACCGTGGGAGATATTCGTTTCAGAAGCTCAGGAGCGCATGACTCTCGCCGTTGAGCCCGATAAAATCCAAGCTTTTCTTGATCTGGCAAAGGAGTGGAGTGTAGAGGCGACCGATTTGGGAGAGTTTAACGATTCCGGATACCTGACGGTACACTACGGCGATACGATTGTAGCCGAATTGGAGATGGGGTTTCTCCACGAGGGACTTCCGCAAATGAACCTTGTGGCACGATGGAATCCGGCCGAGCCGGAGGCCGAATCTCCGCCGGTCAACTCACACGATCTTAAGGCCGATGTTCTCGATCTGCTCAAACGACTCAATATTTGCAGCAAGGAATATGTTGTTCGGCAATACGACCACGAGGTACAGGGCGGCAGTGTAGTCAAACCGCTGTGCGGCGTCAAATCCGACGGGCCCTCGGACGCCGCGGTAATTCGGCCGCTCTTGGCTTCTTTTGAGGGGGTTGTGGTCTCGAACGGGATCGCCCCGCGTTACAGCGATCTGGATACCTATGCGATGAGTTGTTGCGTAGTCGATGAAGCCGTGAGGAATGCGGTATGCGTGGGAGCCAACCCGGATCACATGGCGGGACTGGACAATTTTTGCTGGTGCGATCCGGTGCGAAGTCCCGAGAACCCCGACGGCGAGTACAAGTTGGCGCAGTTGGTTAGAGCCAATCAGGCACTTCATGATACCTGTGTTCACTACGGTGTCCCGCTCGTTTCGGGAAAGGACAGCATGAAAAACGATTACCGAATAGGGGACACGAAAATCTCGATACCGCCGACACTGCTGTTTAGCGTCGTTGCCAAGATCGAAGATGTTCGAAAAGCCGTAACCATGGACCTGAAGGAAGGGGGCAACACCCTCTTCATTCTCGGGACGACATATCGGGAACTCGGTAAATCCGAATATGCCGAAATGAAATCGCTTGCGGAGAGTATGGTCCCCCGGCTCCATCATCCTCGAAGTGTCCTTAAATGCTACCGGCAGCTTAACGTGGCGATAGGGATGG
>WJJU01000060.1 GCA_014729595.1 Chitinivibrionales bacterium | reverse complement strand
CTGTCGCGACGATTACAGTCTCGTCATCGAGTCGGTTGATGAAGTCTTGTACCATCGATTCGAAGCGCTACTAGCCGAAGATCTGGCCGCGGTGGATTTGTCGGGATTGGTTGTTGCGCTGACGACACCGTTCGACGACAATGACGAGATCGATAAGGAGCGACTGGTAGAGCACGTGCAGTTCCTGGCGCGATCCAATGTTCGGCGGTTGCTGGTAGCCGGGACAACCGGAGAGTTTTTCTCGCTTTCAGACACGGAACGCCGATGTGCGCTGTCTCTCGTTCGTGAATATTTTCCAGGAATGGTTCTTTTCAACGCCGGTGCCGAGGGTCTTGGGCGAACGCGCAAACTCGTGCGGTGCGGTGAGGAATGCGGGGCCGACGCCTTGGTGGTAATCACCCCCTACTATTTCGCCAATTGCACGACCGAGGGTTTGGCAAGCTATTTTCGTGAGGTGTCGGCCATGACTGACATGCCCCTTGTACTGTATAACTTCCCCCGCCATGCCCAAAACCACTTGTCAAAAGAAGCGCTCAAAACGGTGCCGCACACGGCCCTCAAGGACAGCTCCGCCGATCTGTCTCTGATTGATGCAACACCCGCTTACTTTCTCGGCAACGATCGAAAAATTATAGAAGCTTGCGAAAAGGGGGCGAAAGGGTTTGTAACGGGGACGGCAAACGCAACGCCGGAACCTTATGTGGCTATAGAAAACGCACTTCGCATCAATGCTAGGGAAGATGCGACCGCCATTCAGGATACAATTTCCATTTTGGCGGAGCGATTTCATGGACACGACCAAATCGCCCGGCTCAAACAGGCGATCGCGCAAAAGATTCCGGGTTACCCGGTACGGGTTCGACCGCCACTCATTTAGAAGACGGACATACATCGCTACCAGCCAAGCGGTATGAAGACCCTATCATGTATGTCCGCCACCGTTGCTTTTACCACATCGTTGCATAAAAATCCGGTTGACATGTATTTAAGTAATTGAATTATTAGGACTTATGGCCAAGATTGTATCCATTTCCGGATTTCACCACCTGTAAAATCCGGAAATCTCACCCTGTTTCTAACGGATTTTTACCCTCTGGGAAAGCCTCTCGACATCCGATCGCAACGCTTGCGCAGGATCCGGCAAGCGTTCACTCACGCCGTCCCGGTGTGGCTCTTTTGCGCCACCGGCGCGAACATACTTCGGGCGACAGTCCACGACGAACTGCCGTACTCTTCGGCCGTCATGGCTTTCGAGTCCCCGCCCACCTCATGCCTGAATACCGAGGAACTTTTGCAGTGATAGGTTAACTCAAAGTCCAAGTTCAAGGTCGAATTTTTTAGCCAACAAATCCTCTATATCCCAAATTTCATTATCTTCAAGCGCACGGCCGTACCAGATGAACTCGGCGATATCGCCTTTCCAGGCGCCGGTCCAGTCGCCCATCTCACCCGCACCGAGAATCATATCGTCTTCCGCCGGCATCCCCCTAAGCGTCAAGGGCGAATTCGCCGCGTTGCCGCTCAAGCGTACATCAACGGTGAGTTCTTCGTTGTTTATCCCTTTCTTTGAGCGATAGACGAATATATACCATTGATTGGGCCGCACCGAAAGGTTGCTGCTTTGCGTTCTGTCGCCGCCGTAACACCGCGTGTGGCTTTCCTCCTCGAATGCGCCGACTTTCCCGGAGCAAGTTACCCCCAAGTCGGGACCATGGTCGGCGCCGCTGCTCAACAAGGTATAGCGACGCCCTTCCTCAACCTCATCCAACCGTGCCACACAAAAAACCGTGAACGGACCCTCGATCCATTCATCGCCGGCCCGTTCCTCGCTCGCCAAATGGTCATTATTCCCGTCGAAGGATAGGACCGGATATCCATTGATTGCATTTTCTTGGTAGTCGGGACGTTTATCGCTATGGCCGCACTCCAAAAAAAGGCCATTTTCCGATTGGTCACCCCAAGAAAGCACCCCACCTTCATCAAGCGCCACTCCCGCATCGGCGTCGAGCCGCATACTGAGATCAGCCACTTGTACTACGGAATCCACGCCATAGTCCACATACAGTGTCTTTCTATCTTGAGTACCCGAGCGATCCCAAACCGTTACGCGTATTGTATCGCGACCGGTGAAGGCGTCCGGTTTCAAAGAGATTTCAAAATAATTTGTCGTATCTAGAACAAGGAGCGTATTCCGCCCTCGCCCCTCCAACGTCACCCGGTACTGCTCAGTTAAGGGATGATCTTCATCTTTGATCCGGAAATGGATCGTCTCGTTTTGGTGAGCCCCACGCATATCAAGCACGCCGCCTCTTTTACTTCCCGAAAAGTTATACATAAGTGTACAGGGGTTCTCATTGCGCGGCAAAACGAATAGATCGGTATAAATTGTATCGGCGCCGCCGATCACGTCGAACGCCGAAACCATCAGGTGGTACTTGCCGGTATCCTCCGCGGTGAAGTGCCAGCTAAGATCTTCGTCGACCGAATCATGGATCACCTTGCTTTTCGTACCTAACGTGCGCGCAAAGAAAGTAACGGGCGGTTGTCCGGTGCCGGGCGCCACCTTCAACTCTACCGAAAGCGTTTGAAGGACTTGTAGTTGGCTTGGAAAATCGCTTGCGGTCGTAAGTAACCGTAGCGGCTTCACCTCCTGGTTGGTGATCTCAAATCGCCATAAAAACACCGAGTCTCTATAGCCGTCCGTAATTGTAACGGTTGCCGATTTGGTATTTATATCCGCAATCGACGGTTGACAGGTCAGTTGCCATTTGTTACCCCCTATCGGCACCAAACTCATTGTGCTCGGCGCATTGTCCGACATACTGCATATAACACTATCATTGTCTTCGTCCCAAAACCGAATAGTATCCTTATAAACGTTTCCGATCCGAAATCGTCCTGGCCATTTCCAATCGCCGATAATTTGGGGGAAGGAATTGTGAACGACACTTACGGTATTGGTAGTGCAGTTGCCCGCATAATCGGTAACTGTCACCGACAGCGAATTATAACGATCTGTGAGAAGGACGGATTTCTTCCACCACCCCTCATTTTCCGTTTTTTGCGCCGAATGCTCGTTTATGCGTACCGAAGCTATCCCGCTACCCCCATCATAGGCTAACACTCCGATTAGGACGTTGCCGGTAGAAACCACAATCATCTCATCATCAAAGACTGCATTTTCCCCTACCATAATTAGATCAACAAAGGGCGGTTTTTCGTCGATAGCATCTTCATCATAAATAATCGTAAGGTCTTGTAAAGCTTTTCGATCACCGGTAGAGTCTACGACCTCGATAGTAACGAAATTACTGTCGTTAGTCAAAGCAAGGGGCCAACTCATGGTATCTTCACTTATCGAAAAGGCGTGCATGTGCGGGAGAGTCAGGCCGTTGAATTTCGCCCGGGCTAAAAGCGTGCCGCCGGTACGATTGATGACGCGACAAGCGAGTCGGAAAGATTTCTGGCTTGTGAATGTTAAAGAATCGGACGGATTAAGCATCGTTATGCTTGCCCCTTCGCTTCGAGGCCCGTCAGGCGCAAAAGCTAAGAAAAACGTATCCGCCGAAAAGGTGCCGTTTCCATCCCATGCGTTCACCACAACCCTGCGGGGAGCGTCGGACGAATAGCGCTCGAGGCGCCGAAAAATATGACCGCAAATACGCGAAGTAAGTGAATACCTTTTAGAATAATCGAACGCTCCTCCGTCAATTTCCCCCTGTTTTCCGATACCCGCCGGATCCTCGAGCCGCACACGGAACAGAAAGATACTATCGCCGGTTATTATCGTGTCTCCACGAAGACTGTCGTTAAGGCATACAATGTAAGGACCGACTTCGTCGTAGAAACCAAAAAAGAATTCCGCGGGGGGAGAGAAGTGCCGCAGAGCGCTGTCGCACACCCATAAGAGACCCTTTTGGTATTCCAGCGCCCCCTTATGCTCATCATAGGGTTTCGGCACAACCTCGGAACGTGGGAGTGTTGATGTGAACAACTGCGGCTTGCCCAGAATAGTTCCAAACTGCCATCGATACAAAACGTCTCGGTCTCCGACTCCGGGCGTCGAGAGATCGCAGACATCGCCCAAAGCCTTAACTACCGTATCCTGGTGCAAAGGTGAGCGTGTATATACCCGCTCCACTGTGCTTGAGAAGTCTCCGCCGGTGCGGAACGTCTTAATCGTAATGTTTTGCCAACCCGTATCGACAAATGAAACTTTGAACGAATATCGCCCATCACCATGGGCCGGAGATACCACCGACGTATCGCCATGAGTCCAATAGCGATTGTTTGAAGCGCTTATTACAAATGAATCGATAAGCTCGGCGACCGCGGCACCGACCGAAAGGTTATAGGTCGTAAAAATGTCGATACTGTCGCCGACCGGAAAATCGGCGGCGGTGATCAGAGCCTTAGCGTTGGAACTGTCCGCAAAAGGATTGTAGTCGTTGGTACAAGCAGCCAGAATTACAAGTACCGCGATGGAAGATGTTGCATAGGCCCGCGCTGAAGAAGCATGTCTGAAAAAAAAACCGGCGTTCATCCGTCGTACCTCCCTCGTGCACTAGTGCCGCACCGATGCCTTTCAACGGCGCGATATGCTCATTGCAACGCGGTACAATCGCGGCAACCACTTTCCCCACCCCCCTCGGCATCCAACCGCTTCGATGAGGCGGGATCGCCTTACACCCAGTAAGCGTTCACTCACTTCGTCACGGTGTGGCTCCTTTGCGCCACCGGCGCGAGCATGCTTCGGGCGGCAGCCAATCGTGGACTGCCGCGCTCCGCGGCCCCGTCATGGCCTTCGAGTCCCCTCCCCACCTCACGCTTGAATACCGAGGAACTTTTGCAGCGATAGAGTAGACTCAGGTGGAGAGCACCGGATTTCAGGTATTTATCAACCGCCGTGGTAGTATAATTGTACTACCGTACCATGAGCCGGTCAAGCACCATGAAAACACCTTGTCGGCTCAATAGTGGCAACTATCCTACTTTATGGAACGCAACAAACCCTTCCCTCCTAAAATACTAACTCTTATCGTGATCGCCCAAAAAAAATTGCCTCAAGCGGAAAGACGACGGACTTGCCCCCGTAACGCTAATTCATCAATTGATGAAATCAGTGTTCATCCTATGGCACTTGCTCATTGGCACTATTACAGTAATGATTTCTTTCCGTCGAACACGCGAGAAGCGAATCGAGTGACCACGGTGAGGGCCGCACATGGCCTATGAGACTTTTTGAGAATGAGGCGGGTCTCTAAGAGCTGAACAAGAGACGTCGGGAGACACAAGGTCGGCATTTGTGGCCAAGCGCCCGGTTGTTGTCACGATTTCGCGCGGCATCTTGTCCAAGAAGGCATTGACGCCATTTTATGGAAGCTCGACGGAAATAAGGATACGATGGGATCAAAAAGTGAATGTCCACGTGATGCCCACGGTGCCGAGAAGGCCAATGGCGAATCCAAGCGCGCTCCATGTCGCGTGTTGATTTCGTCGGCGCCGCGTATCCTCCCAATCGCGCCCCTCGTTGTGAAGGGTATTGGTGGTGTCACCCACACTAAGCTCTTCGAGCCGGTCTTTAGTTTGCTGATATTGTATAAGACGAGACACCCCAATACTGCATCCCCCAAGAATCGCCGTCAATCCGGCATAGCGTACGACGGTGCGTCGCATGGCCAGGGGGTCACGCAAAATTTTTATCGGCACACCGTCGATCGTTGCGTCTTTAGTTGACAATACATAGCTATAGGGCTCATCGCCGACGTCTTGCTCCACCCCCTCGATCACAAAGCTGCTTTTCCCGTTATGGGCAAACAGCCCCGGCGACACCTTAATGAATTTTGTGTCCGAGATAACACCATAGACCGAATAGAGAACTTTGCAGTGAGCAAGGCTTGTCCCAAAAGCGTCACTATGAATATAAATGCCGTTCCAATCGTAAGGATTGGCTAAGAGGGAGCTTGTTGGATTATGCTTCCGGTCAAGCTCGGAAGTGAATACGATCGGCTTTTCGGCCGTTCCCTCCGCTACAAGCCTACCCTCGACATGAATGCCGGTGAAATTTTTAAATAGCAGCACCACGCCGGGCTCGATTGTAACGACTTTATCGGGGGGGACTTGGATATCCGCGATTACCACGTATGGAGTTCGTCGATACTTCACCAGCGAAGGCAGAGGTCCCGCAAGGGTGTCAAATGCCGCCGCATGAACCGGCGCTCCGGTAGTAGCGACACCGGCAATGATTATCGGTGAAAGCAATCGGATAAAATCGGGAATATTCGGGTATGGTTTCCCCATGGCTACCCTTTCGTGGCGCGAAACTTCTCACCAATCCTCTGCGTCTCGGACAGTGCCCGTTGGTTATGCCTATGGCCGGGATCGTCTCGAAGATTGCTGCGTACTTGGTACCATGCGTCCAAAGCGGCCTTGTACGAGCTTTCCGACGGGGTAGCGTCAAACTCCGCCGTCGCACACAAAGCCTGGTAATACTTAACCTCCCGCTCAAGCTGTTCATAGTCCATGAACGCACGAGGTGAAGAGAGGCTGCGGGCGAGATGAGTACGCGCTTGAGCGTAGTTTCCTCGTTGGTACGCAAGTTTCGCTCGAGCCAAGTGGACTTCTCCGTCATCGATCGACACCTCCGCCAAAAACGACGCAAGGTTTTCCATATCTTTCAGTTCGCCAAGTGCGCGCAGCTTGTATATAACCGCTTTCGTGTTATCCTTTTCATTTTCGGGCAAATGATCGTAGACCCGAAGAGCTTCCCGAAAATTACCCGCTCGCAGCTTTTTGCGCATAATCACCACAAGGTTTTCGGTGCCGTGCTTTTCGATCGTTTTTTCGATAAAAGACTTCGGTTCCGGCGGCTGTGGGGGCGAAGGCGTCGGTAACGGCGCTATGTGTGCAATGCTCACCGCTTTTGCTTGGGGCTCCGCAATTACCGACCCGGGTGTTGGAGAGACTAAAACTGCTTTTTCGTGTTGTGGCTTGGGAGCCGCTTGTCTGGCGGAAGGCTCCGAAGAAGACTCAATTTTTCGATTTTCCTGGCCGGCGGTCGTCGGTGAAGGAGATTTCTCGTCCGCGACCGCAAGCTTTTTATTTGACGTACCGGGGCGAAATGACCGATACAGGGCTATGGTCGAAAGCCCGGCCACAACCAGTATAAACACGGCGGCAACGGTAAGCCATACCGGAAAGCGGCGGTGAGTTGAAAGGACAATCTTACTCGGTTTGGAAGTACTAAGGATCCGCCGCATCACCTGCTCGGGGGTATCGATAGTAAGACTCTTGTGAGTCTTTTCCAGTTCGGACATCAGTACCGCCGCCGTCCGAACTCGTTTCTCCCGATCATGCAACATGCATTTGTGGATCAAATGGCGCAAACGTCGGGGAAATTTGGCCGCATAGTCCTCAAGCGGCCTAAAACGATTCCGCACCTTATCCATCATCAGACGGGAAACGTTACGCTCGGGGAACGCCCTGACACCGGTAAGAATTTCGTAGAGCGTGGTGCCGAGAGAATACACATCCGTGCGAACATCCAATTCCTTACCGTCCAACTGTTCCGGCGACAAATATTGCAATGTTCCCAACACGGAACCGTCGGTAGTATGGATCGATGCGTCGGTGGGACGAGCTATGCCGAAATCCATCAGTTTTACCGTCCCGTCGTAACAAATCATGATATTACTTGGTTTTAGATCTCTATGGATCACACCGTGATATTTTCGGCCATAGATCACATATTCCTGATTATGTGCAAAAGACAGTGCACGGCTAATCATGATGCCGATTGCGGTAGCGGCGAAAACGGGCAAGGCCCCTCGTGCATTTATCAGCTCTTCAAGGGTTATCCCTTGGATTTTCTCCATTTCAATAAATGGCAAGCCGTTCCACTCACCGACGCCGTGAATTTCGATAATATTGGGATGATGAAGCTTTGCGGTGATTTTTATCTCGGTCTGAAATCGCTGTCTTGCCTCGTCGCTACAGTTTGGGTGTACAAGCTTTACCGCGCGGTGAACCTCCAACTGTGCGTTCCATATCTCGTAGACGTTGGCCATGCCGCCTTCGCCTAACAGCGAGGTGATGGTACCCGACCCCAGCGGCGTCGATTTGGTGCCGTCGGGTAAAACCACCGCATTGCGCACGCTTTTGGGCGGCAAAGATTTTATTTTGCCCGAATTTTGCTCGAGATTGTCCATCGGTGATACCAACATATAATATTGGCGCTAAGTGAGTTCTCTCTAGGAAAATACCTTCCCGCACCGGACCGATTGTTTGCCACATTAAAAGAGCAACATATAGTATAGTATTTCTTAGCCGGCATTGCACGTACTATTTTCTTGTTACTTCGGTTGCTTAATTGCATGTCCAAATCATTGCGCCGGGATTATTCGGAGGTTGCCGGTAATAGGAGAGGTGTATTCATGGCCAAGATTCTCGATGACGTTTCACGAACATTTTCGGAGTATTTGCTTATCCCTCGGCTGACGCGAACTCATCACCTCCCCTCCAACGTTTCGCTCAGTACACCTATCGCCCGAACCAAGGACGAAGCCGAACCTCTTCTTAAATTAAACATACCTTTCGTGTCCGCATCCATGCAGGCGGTGTCCGGGGTTGAGACGGCGGTAGCGTTGGCGCGACGGGGCGGGTTGGCGTTTATCTATTGTTCTCAACCGATCGAGGAGCAGGCCGCGATGATCGCCAAGGTGAAGTCCCGCAAAGCGGGGTTTGTCGAAAGCGATTCGAACGTCAAACCGGACACCCCTTTGGGCGAAGCCGTCAAATTGATTAAGCAGACGGGTCACTCCACTCTTGCGGTCACTCACGACGGTTCGAATAGGGGCAAATTTCTCGGCATACTCACCGATAAGGATTTTTGGGAGTACGAGGACAACCTCCAAATACCCGTATCCACATACATGACCTCGGTTGAGAATGTCGTTCACGGCAAAGTCGGCATCTCGCTTCATGACGCCAACGCGCTGTTGCGCAAGCATAAGAAGGAATGTCTCCCCGTTCTCGACTCACAAGGGTGCCTTCAGTCTCTTGTGTTCAAAAAGGATTATGTGGACCACCTCAACAATCCCGACGAACTGCTGGATGACAGAAAGCGGCTATGCGTCGGCGCAGGCATCAATACTCATGATTATAAAGAGCGAGTACCAGCCTTAATGGATGCGGGGGTCGACGTCCTCGCTTTTGATTCCTCCGACGGGTATTCGGAATTCCAAAAAGACGCCGCATTATGGATCAGAAAAAAATACGGGTCGTCGGTCATTCTTGGCGGCGGCAACATCGTCTCGGCCGACGCTTTCCGATATCTTGCCGAAGAAGCGGCTTTGGATTTCGTCAAAATCGGCATCGGCGGCGGATCGATCTGCATAACGCGAGAGCAGAAAGGGATTGGGCGCGGGCAAGCGTCGGCGGTGCTCGACGTAGTGACGGCGCGCAACAAGTATTATCAAGAAACCGGAACTTATGTGCCGCTCTGCTCCGACGGTGGGCTTGCCAATGACACGCAAATAATTATGGCGTTGGCGATGGGGGCGGATTTTGTTATGATGGGCCGCTATTTCGCCATGACAAATGAAAGCCCCACCCCGAAGGTATCCATGGGCGGCAGGCTTTATAAACCATACTGGGGCGAGGGATCGAACCGGGCACGCAACTGGCAACGTTACTACTCCGAAGAAGCCGACGGGATGAAATTCGAGGAGGGGGTGGACGCGTATGTGCCGGTGGTCGGATCTATTAGCGATGTTCTTAACGTAACCATCGCAAAACTCAAGTCCACTATGTGCAACGCCGGGTCGAGCGGACTGCGGGAGTTCAGCACTAATGCGGTGCTCACACGTATATCGGAACAGTCATTCAGGGAGAGCGGGACCTCGAATGTTGTTTCGATTGACCGGGACATTCAATTCAACGGTTGACCTTTGCAGTCATGAGAGGCGTTCCGTCGGCGCGCATGTTGCCTAAAAGCATCATTAAACGCCCCCCTATAGCACCCATTAAAAACAATACGGGGGATTACTCAACCGAAATCATCCATATAACGGTCGCGGGCGACGAAAAGGGTTGTCCCGTGTCGTATTTTGATTTTTCAGCCCGGCGCGCCGCCGGTCCTAAGAGCGTATGTTCAACCTATATTCGTAGTCGATTCAAAGCGGGAAAAGTGCATTTCGCACGAGGGCGTAAGAGGGTTTTCGGTATCGTTCACGCGGCGATAACCTTTCCGACCAAAGAATATGCCACACTATCTTGCGAAAGAATCGACATTTATAGGCTCAAATAAGTCCTGATGTTCAAACCGGGAGGTCTCATCCATGAATCGCATCAAAAAGCCATTGGTTCCCGCCACCGTTGTCGCCCTTCTTATTGCGGGGATCTTCGCATTTAACTGCAAATTCTCGTTTGCCGACGCCGAACGTCCTGAGCGTGGGTCGGTGTCTTTCGGCGAGAATGGACCGGCGCCGCATTTTAACTCGTTCAAAACGCTCTTTGCCGACATTGCCGAGGAGGTAATCCCTACGGTTGTGTCCGTAATTCCCACCAAAATCGACACGGTTGTTTATTACAACAATCCCTTTTATCGCTTTTTTGATTCGCCGTTCGACCACTTTTTCGGCCAACAACGTCAACCGCGTCGCCAACAAGCTCCGGAGATGCGCAAAGAAGAGCGCCGACGGAGCGGTATCGGCTCCGGGGTAATCGTATCCGAAGACGGTTACATTCTGACTAACTACCATGTTGTTGCCGGCGCCGATGAGATAAGGATCCAGCTTTCCGACGAGCGTGAATTTGAGGCTGAGATTATTGGGTCGGATTCCTTGTCCGATGTAGCCGTGATAAAGATTGCCGAAGATGTTCGGGATTTACCGGTGGCCCGTCTTGGCGATTCCGACAAGCTGCGCCCCGGCGCCTGGACAATGGCGGTCGGCAACCCCCTTGCCCTGACTTCCACGGTCACGGTCGGTATTGTCTCAGCACTCAACCGCGGGAATATAGGCGCCCCCAATCGCTATCAGAATTTCATTCAAACCGACGCCGCAATCAATCCCGGTAATTCGGGGGGGGCACTGGTTAATATTGACGGTGAACTCATCGGGATAAACACCATGATTTGGACCCGCAGCGGTGGGAACATGGGTATAGGGTTTGCCATTCCAATCAACATGGCTCGTTGGATCATGGAATCCCTGATCTACGAAGGCGATGTTAAAAGAGGGTGGTTGGGTGTCGGTATTAAAGATATTGATGAAGATATGCGCGAGCACCTGGGCCTGCCGAACAGGCATGGTGTGCTGATCAATGAAGTCTACAAGAGTCACCCGGCGTCAAAAGCCGGCATCAAAACGGGTGACGTTATCCTGTCAATAAACGGGGTAAGAACCGAAGATGCCAACAAGCTTCGTAACACCGTCGCCGGTATTCGCCCCGGCAGTGAGGTTTCCGTAACACTGTTCCGCAATGGCAAGAAAAAGAAGGTTGAAGTAACCTTGGCGCGGCGCGACACCGAGGCGATCAAGAAGCTTGCATCCGGCGGCGGCCTTCCCGGAGAAAAGGATTCGAATGACGAGGTGGATCTGAGCAGCGAATTGGGCTTTAAAGTGGCCGACATCACTCCGGAGATCCAAGAGCGGTTCTCGCTTAAACGGGAAAGTGGGGTGGCGGTGGTTGATATCAACCAGTCATCGCTCGCCGCACGAAAGGGTCTACGGCCCGGCGACCTCATCACTACGGTTCAAGTGCAAAAGCATGGTCCCTTTATCGAGGTACCGAATGTGAAAGAGCTAAAGAAGGCGATTAAACCGCTGGAAAAGGGTGATACCGTCATTCTTCGAGTGGCACGCCAAGGCCACGCTCTACTTGTTGCTCTCAGGATTGAAGACTGATTAATCGGCGTCAGCCGCCGCT
>WJJU01000653.1 GCA_014729595.1 Chitinivibrionales bacterium | reverse complement strand
GTCCTGATCGAGTCGAGTACCGGTTGGAGGCGGGCGCCGCAGTGGGTGTGATAAAATTCTTCGCGGAATGATTTCAAATCGACATTGCACGCATCGAGGTATGGCGCCGCGGCCGACAGCGCGTCACGGGTCATATAACCGTTTGTCACGAAAACGTTGAGTAGACCGGCCTCATGAGCGATTTTGGCCGTATCGAATGCATATTCAAAAAAGATTGTCGGTTCTGTATAGGTATAGGCGATTCCGTCGCACCCCTCATTTCGCGCCGTTTCTACAATTTTTTCGGGCGAAAACGGATATCCCGCGCGCGCGTTGTCGGGAAGCGCCGAGGTCTGTGAGATTTGCCAGTTCTGACAAAAATCGCACCGAAAATTGCAGCCGATCGTAGCGACGGAAAGCATGCGGGAGCCGGGGCGTACATGGTAGAGCGGCTTCTTCTCCACCGGATCGGCGTTGCGGGCCACCAGCTTTCCATAAGCATGGGTAACCAAACTTCCGTCAATGTTTTCGCGCACGCTGCAATACCCGAGTGCGCCGGGGCGGATAACGCATCGATGTGCGCAGAGACGGCACGCGACCGTCCCGTTGTCACGCTTTTCGTAAAGCATCGCTTCATGCTCCCGCATGTGTCCTCTTCCTTTCCGTTGGTCATCGCTTCGGGTTGCGTGGTATCCGCGAAACCCCCGTTGCTTTCCACGACGTACGCGGACTATCAAACCGCATGCCACGAGAGTGTTGCCCTCTAAGGCACGTCGGGGTTGGCGGTTGCGCGAAAGCAATTTCGGAAGCGATAAGCGGCACGGGATGATGTCGCGGACAAACCGAACCCCTCGATGCCGGCATGCTCTTTGCATTCGTGCCCTCGTAAGATACCTAATGCCGCGCATGGTTCGTTAACGTTGTCTCAGGAGGATTCTATGATGGTCAAGGAGATCATGACCAAGGAAGTGAAAGGCATTCAGAGCGACAAAACATTGCTCGACGCCGCCAAGGAGATGTCTGAAAACGACATCGGAGCGCTGGCGGTTTTCGAGGGTGAACGGATTCGGGGGATTGTTACCGACCGCGACATAATCATTCGCGGAATGTCTTTGGGGCTGAATCTCGCAACCGATAGCGTCGATACCGTCATGAGTTCTTCGGTGGTTTCGGTTAGTGAAGATAGTGACGCGGATGAAGCCGTTAGGATGATGGAAGAGAAACAGCTACGTCGCATTCCGGTTCGTGGCAAAGATGATCGGATTCGTGGTATCATTTCGTTGGGCGACATAGCGCTGCATACGAATCGCCGGATCTCCGGAGAGGCACTTCAGGAAATCTCCAAAGGAGCCAAGGTCGGGCCTGTCGGCGCTTCCGTAAAGGTTAAAGAGGTAATGACGCGGAATGCAAGCACGATTCAATCCTCCGATGCCGTAAAGCATGCCGCGGAAATGATGGACTCGTTGAATGTTGGAGCGATACCGGTGTTCGATGGAGACAGGGAATCGGGGATGATCACCGATAGGGACATCGTTGTGCGCTGCATTGCATCGGAACTCAATCCCCTACACACGTCGGTGGGTGAGATTATGAGCAAGGGAGTCAAATCGATTTCGGAAGAAGCGGCGGTGGAAGAAGCGTTGCGGATGATGGAGCAGTTTCAAATTCGTCGCCTTTTGGTAAAAGACCGCGGCGGCGCCGTCGTCGGCATCGTCAGTCTTGGAAACCTTGCCTTGTCGGTTAGTAAAGAACTCGCCGGTGAAGCGATTCACGATGTGTCGGAGCACACCTGAGGTTGAACGAAGCATGCGGTTCCCCCCCGTTGCGACATCGGGCAAGGTCCGGCATCGGGGGTGTGCGAACAAATTCACGTAGCGGAGACGCCAGGTCGGGCGTTTCCGTCGCTATGCTTGACACAAGCGATCAAGTATTTTGATTCAGTGGACCTTGCTCATGTGATTTCGCCATTGTTCCAGCAATCCGCGCACTTCTTCTTCGGGAACCTGTTCGAAAAGTTCATACCAGTAACCGACCGCCATGAAGGGTGTGGGCGTAGACACGCATACCACCTCGTTGGCCATCTTTTCAAATGTTCCCGCAACTTCGGGGGAAGCCACGGGGACTGCTACTACTATCTTGCGCGGATTTTGCGTCTTCAAGGCCGTCACCGCCGCTTTCATGCTGG
>WJJU01000652.1 GCA_014729595.1 Chitinivibrionales bacterium | reverse complement strand
CATTTCATTGTCGCTCATCCCTTCAATGCGTAACGGCCTTCAATTGCGATTTCGCCGCAATAAAAAAAACTATAGTAATTTGAATTTAAACAAATTAGAAAACCCAATTCAGAAATCTGCTCACCAATCCGGGACGATGCCCGTCGTGGACGGCGCCCTTTCCGGAGTAGCTGATCCGTGCATCGGCAACATTGTAAGAGTAGATAACATTATCGGATTCGATATCCTGCGGGCGAACTACGCCGGAAATCTTGATTATCTCTTTTTCGTTGTTAATTTCCACCAACTTGCTCCCCTCAATGACCAGGTTGCCGTTGTCGAGGACCTCGGTGACGCGGGCCGTGACACGTGCGACCAAGTTGCCTTCGCGCGATGTCCCCGCTTTGCCGTCGTAGCCCACGCTGAATCCTCCCGACGCGCCCATTCCGGGTATGAATTTGAGAGGTCCCGATCCTCGGGCGGACTCAACTCCCAGACTGCTTTTCTTATCGGTATTGGTCCCTGTTTGGCTTCCCGCCTTAGCCGACTCAACGATCATGACCGTCAAAATGTCGTCCTCACGCATTGCGGTGTGGTCGGTGTATAGGCTGTACATATTGCCCCCGTATGCCGTCACCATCCACCCGGCCACCACCGATATCAAAATTTTCCGCCGACAACTTTTCATAGCGCCCCTTTCCTTTCCACCCTGACATCTTCCTTGCCGCGGACCTTCACGCGAAGTAATTTTCGGCTGTTGAGATTTTGCACCCATATTAGATCCCCCAGTCCGCCGGACTCTCGCGCTCGTGCACGTACCGAAACTCTTACATTTCCCGCTTGAGTGGTCACATACACCAGATCGTCTCGATAGATCAGCGGCATTTTTTCTACGCAGCGGTCATGGAGGACGGTGCCGGGCGTAAGAGTGCGAACCGCACGTACCTTGGATACGGCGGTCGGCTCGGTCAGCGGGACGAAACGTAAGGAGGTGATGTCTCTGCGCTCCTTGCGGATTGCCGCCGCGCTTATTGGCTCACCGCGTCGTATCGTGCCGGCGGCAACCAGAACCGCCGCCGTGACTTTAACACGGCAACGGACCATAACTCGCCGTTCCTTCCCCATTTGCGTAACGACCAACCAAAGGCGCACATGCCCCCGAGGTCGTGGGTCGGTAAGCCCTTCCACCCTGACGGTGAACGGGTGATTATGGCAGCGCCATGTTTCATCGGCGTTCTCTATATCAACCGTATAGTCTTGCGGCACCCACTCAATCGTTGTCGCGAGGTAGTCGAGAATCCGATCACGATAGTCGTCGATCCCCGCGGTCCGATAGTCCGTGACAACCCGTGTACGCCCGGTTGTGGGCTCGGGAAGCTCGACGGTGGGAAAACGTGAGGTCACGGCATACCGGACGGCTTCGTAATGGCCTACATACCGAGCAAAACCCGGTGGCGCCGCTTGGCCGATAATCCGCGCTTCAAGTTCGCGCGTCAGCGCACCGTCGTCGCCGTGAAGCTGAGCGATATCGCCCAACCGTATGGCGGTATCGTTCACGAGTGACGAATCCGAAAAGGTAATGGATAAGCCGGCTGAAACTTCGACCCACCAGAAAACAAACAGCACCCATAGCAAAAAAAAGGCGCGGGGAGAGACACGGGAGGGAACGCCGTATGCCTTCTCCCCGCTGGTACGGAGCCTTACTCGATTGTGTAATCCCTTGTTTTTCTGGTGGTTAAGGTTCATTTTTCAAACTACCGCTTTAGGTTGTTCGCGATTTGGAGCATCTCTTCGGACACCTGAATCGATTTTGATACAATTTCAAAAGCCCGCTGTGCGGTGATCATATTCACCATCTCTTCTACAATCTGAACGTTGGAGGCTTCAGTATAGCCTTGCATAAGTCGTCCGGTGCCTTCCTCGCCGGGGTATTGGATAATCGGAAGTCCCGAAGCGTCGGTAACACCATATAGACCGCCGCCAAGCGCTTTGAGACCGGAAGGATTGATGAAACGGGCCAGCTCGAGCCGCCCAATCTCCGTTGAGGTCTCCTCGCCCGGCATTACCACCGATACCAATCCGTCTTCCGTAATAGTTAGCTTTTCCGCGCCGGACGGTACCACGATCTGCGGCGAGAGAAACTGTCCGGAAGAGGTAACGAGCGTGCCGTCGGCCGACAGTTTAAACTGACCGTCGCGCGTATAAGCCATTGAACCGTCAGGAAGATATATCTGGAAAAATCCTTCCCCCTGAATCGCAACATCGAGCGGATTTGTAGTCTGATTCAATGAACCTTGTTGGAATATCCGCTGTGTCGCCGCGGCCCTAACCCCCAATCCCACCTCAATGCCCGCGGGCGACATACCTCCCTCGGGATTTCGCACTCCCGGTTCGCGAAGCGTTTGGTACATCAGGTCCTGAAACTCGAGCTTTGTTCGTTTGAATCCGTTGGTGTTAACATTGGAAAGATTATTGGATATGGCATCCATGTACAGTTGTTGCGCCTCCATCCCGGTGGCCGCCGTGTACATCGATCGAATCATACCTGCACCTCGTTTCGCGCGGCAATTGCCGCAGCTATGGATTATGCCCCACTACAGTCAATCCGTTATCACTGCACGCGCCCAACCTGATTCACCGCCTTATCGAGGGTCTCATTTTGGGCCATCAGCGCACGTTGGTCGGCCTCGAAATTTCTGTACGTCGTGATCATCCGTGCCATATTCCGGATCGCATTCACATTAGAGCCTTCCAGAAAGCCTTGTTTGATCTGGAATCCCGAAGATTCAATAGGTGGGTTGTCGGGAAGCCGGGGGCGAAAGGCGCCGCCGCCCTCACGAATAAGTCGATATGGCTTTTTGAAATCGCTGATCTTCAATACCCCAACTTCCTCGTCGCCCTGCAAAACTTTGCCGGTCGCCGTCACCGTTACCGGTTCTTTGGCTTTGTCTATTCTAATGTATCCTTCCCGTCCCATCACTTTCGCGCCGTCGGTGTTGATGAGAAAACCGTCGGGGTTGAGAGAAAAATTTCCGTTCCGTGTGTAGCGCACGCCGTTTGGGCTCATCACCGTAAAAAAACCCGAGCCTCGGATGGCTAGGTCAAGCGTATTGCCTGTCTTCCGTGAAGGCCCCTCGCGGTAATCGATATATGCTTCATCGGCCTTTACTTCCCTATTGGCGAACACGCGCTGCTGATCGTCGTCTAAATATTTTTGATACGCTCGAGCAAAAAGTCCGCTCTGTTTGAATCCGGTTGTGTTCACGTTGGCCAAATTATTGGCGATCTGGTCCTGTTTCTGCATGAGCGTGGTCATGCCCTGCGTTGCGATATGCAGTCCCTGTATCATTGACGGCTCCTCTTCGATATGCGGGTATACCTGCGTGACGCATCACAAAGCATATCCCATGCCTATTATGATCAAAGCACGTAACACACTGTTTTTCAATAAGCTATAGCGATCGCTTGAGAACTTGGCAGAGTAACTGTCCAGGCTTTTGCTGCCCCCCCGCCAGGAATTTTTTTCCTTCAGCGATAGTGGAGGAAGCGTTTCAATTATCAAAACGCCGGTTGGAGTTCGCGACAATCCCTTTCGTGGCATCCTTCATCCATGAATCGTGCCCCCCAAGCGTTGTCACCAACCTCTCTCATGCGTCCCGCATAGCGAGTATGCATCCCTCCGGACGCTCCCCTGCAAGCAGAATCAGGTCGTCGCACGACACGTTTGCCTTCGCGCACCGGGAAGAGATCCGCGATACATCCGGCAATTTCCGCAATCGGAAATTGCTCTTCCGGTTTATTTCGCTTTTTCACCGTACTTTTTTGACAGAGCTTGAAGATGTCGGCTTTAGGCCTGTTTCCAACAACCAAATTAACCATACCTAAACAGGGAGGCGGCACTATGAGAACCATCACCTTTGTGATCGCTCTCACCACCTGTATTCATGCCTCGAATTTCGAGGAGCTTTTGCGTCTGGTCGACAAAGAGTATACCCGCAAACAGACGGAGTACAACGAGATGGCGCGAGCGAAACGCTACCACTGGGAAATCCTCACCATTAATGAGTACCCCCTTTGGTGTAACGAGGACGCAACAAGTGGGATCGATGGCGAAGCGGTATGGGTCGACGGTTTCGGCAAAGTGCTCCTCGAGGATAAAAACGGTGTGTATGTGGCGGTACGAAGTTGGATTGATCGTAAAAAGGATGATCAAGCTCAAGTTATTCGAGTATTTCAATACCGCAAAAGCAGATATGGTGTTTGGCAACGTATAGAGACCATCAAGATCACACAAGTTTGGGATCAAAGTTGTGGTTGGGTTTGCCAACGATGACCCGCGGAATGCGCAAAACGACGCAAGCCGTATATGGATAGCCTAAGATATGGAGGAGTGACTTGGGATATCTCTTTTGCGGATGAACATCCTTGAAAGGCTCCCTGCTTTGGTGGTACAATATTTGAACTGAATGGGTATTATTCGCTCCAATAGAGGCGATTTTCTCGTACTCTTTTTGCCGAGTTAAACACCACCGTTCACAACCTCGAAGCAGGCGAGTTCACGTATGAGGAAACTGATCTGTATGCTCGCGGTCGCGATCCTCGCGACTGCGGGCGACGGCTCGACCGAACGACCGCCAATCAGCCCCGATGCGCTACAGTATCTTCTGAAGCGCAAGGAATACGACCGTTTCGACTGGTATGTCGACTGCTACCTGAAGCGTCACCCGGACAACGCGGTTCTTCACACCCTTCGCGGTTATCGCTATTTTGGGCAGGCGACCGAAACGGAAATCCCTTTAGACGGGAGGGACCACGGTCGCATCGGGCGGCACTATACACAACCCAAAATCCTCTTCACACGAGCTTTTGAAGCGCTGGACCGCGCTCGTCAAATAGAACCGAATCGACGAGGAATTTATTTAGCGGCATGCCGCATGGCCGCGGAGGCGGGACTGTCCGCAAAGCTGGAATTTGAAATATCGCGCATCCTGGATCGTTTCGGCTGCGGACAAGACATAGTGGATCTGATGGTTGATTTCGTGCGTACCCAAAGCGGCGGTGATGAGCTTCAAGCAACCCTGAAAACCTTGGGAAGAATCCGTCGGACATGCCCCGGCGATCATCGTATCAGCACCGAAATGGGACGGCTTTTTTGGGTGACGGGTCGGCTTGACAGTGCGGCCCATTATCTGCACGAATCGTTGCGAGAGGCGCCGAGGAATGCCTCCGTGTTTAAGAATGCTATTTCCCTCGCTTGCGCTTCGGAGGATTTCGCGCAAGCTTACACGCTGGCACTAAGACTCTATGAAATTTCACAAGACCCGACGGATCTCGAACAGGCGGCTGTTTGCGCTTACGCCTACGATACCGCAAAAGCAAACGTGCTTTACCGACATGTGGTAGGCTTGCCCGAGTACAAAGACTCCGCCTCCGCCGCACGATGGTTTTTTGAGGAAGCGCTTGCGAAACCGCTGTCCGAACCGCGACGCAGCTTTTTTGCCGGGCCGCTCTTTCATTTGAATTTCGCGCTTTTTGCCGTAGACCATCAACGAAACCGTGATCGTGCCGCCTACTATCTTCATAAAGCGCGTGCGTTTTATGTTCACGCCGTTCGCGAGATACCGCCGACCTCCGGCGAAATTAGACACGGGTTTCGGCCTTTCGGCTCGAGTACATTACTAT
>WJJU01000651.1 GCA_014729595.1 Chitinivibrionales bacterium | reverse complement strand
CGCTCATTCTCATCCGGCCGGCGGTTTACCGCGATCGCCACCGCCGCATCGATAAACCCGCGATCGACATAGAATGTTTCAAGTGAGGAGCTATCAAGCCTTAGTGCTCGTTGCGTAAATTCCGCTTTCCGGAAAAGCCCCTTGGGTTTCAGCTCCATTACCCGCAGAAGCTCTTTTCGCTCAAACGTCTCATTGCCGACAAACTCAACCTCATCAACATAGGTTTCATCTTTTGCCGGCACCGTTACGACAATGTTCAGAATCAACGGCAAAAGCATGCCCAGCGCATTATGTCGTAGTTGTATCACGGATCTTCTTCCCTTTCCTTGGTGCGTCGGCTTTGGCCCTCTTACCAACGCAACCTCACGCGAATACCCGCATACGAATCATTAGTCTGATCATTGACCCCAACCAGATAAAGCCAACGAAAGATACGGTAAACCGCCATAACCTCCTGGTTCTCCAACGTGGTAAGTTCCGTACCGTAGGTAAGGGTCAAGCGCTTGGTTATTCGCTTTGTCAATGTGATGCGCGGATCAGTATCGGCGCCGGCCTGGCCCGCGAAACCACCGGTTACCGTAACATCATCCAATCCGAGTAGTTGCCCGAGTTTGCGAGCCCCGAAACCCAATAACTGATTCGCCGCCAAGCCGCGGATGCGTTCCGCGAGGTTGCCGCCGACGGCGCCCAACGGTGTCCCCAAGGTGAGAACACTGACGATATCGGGCTGAGTAAGCGGAGGATCGGAAGTCAACACTACTTCGGGATTCTCGAGCGTCCCCGTAACAAGAAGCGTTATTTCATAGGCTTGAAGGTCGGGAATGTCGCCGATCGCCGAAGGAGTTGTCGCGGTTACCTCGGTCGTAGCGCGAATATCGAAAACCGGGTTGAGTTCGAGCGGATCCAAAAACCGAACGGCACCGTCGACTATTTCGAATGGTCGATCGAGATAATAAACCGTTCCTTCGACAACCACGATTTCTCCGGTGATCCCCGGCTCGACCGCGGTACCCGAGAGCGCTATCCTCCCACCCAATTGTCCACGTCCCAAATTGCTGTCGAAAAAAAGATTGCGTTGGAGATCAACAAATATCTTCAGCTCAAGATTTTGCATGAATTCACTTGGCTCGCGGTCGGGCGTTCCTTGCCTCCCCGCCAGCTCCACAAGTTCCGGAATCGTAAAATCTCTCGTGATCCTCGTTTGCGCCAAATTGATCTCTCCCCGAAGGATATGGCCTTCGGGTCGAGGCGCGAGCTGCAAATCCGCCGACATGATTCGCACCGTTGCCAAATCAGTCAATTCAATCGAAGTACCGTCCACTTCGAGACGAACGTTCATGACCGGTGTCCCCGCCGGTCCCAAGGCCAAAACACCGTCGGCGCCGAAAGTACCCTCCCCGAGCCGCCCGTTCAAATCACGAATAACCAGCGTATCGCCGGCAAGATCGACCTTACCGCTTACCGGCCCGATTAGTGTTTCAATCCCGGCAAGATCGAAGACCGCATCGCGCAGATTCAGCGCCCCCCTCGTGGTCAATTCTCCGTTCTTGAGCACAATCCTTCCTTCACCCTCGAGTATCCCTCGCTTGACATCCAACCCTGGCACGAATTGCTCCAAAATGGTAATCGGTACCTCGGTCAGTTCAAACTCCAATTCGGGATCGCCGCCCGCAAAGATCTTTTTGACGTCGCTGATGGGAACGCTTCCGGTAATACGGATCGAACCACCAGGCTCGACGTCGGCAAACCCGGTAGTCAAGGTGATCGTGTCACCCCGCAGCGTACCTTCCCACCGAGAATTCGCCACCCTAAACGAAGGTAGGCGGACATCGCCCGTCGTCGCCTCAAACGAAATGCGCGGCATGCTCAAAAGACCGCCAAGGCCCGCGCGAAAGCTTACCGCCTCCATCGCAAGTTCAAGCGGATTATAGGCGATAGAACCTTTTTCGATCACCACGGAACCGTCAAGTACCCATCCGTTATCCGCCCGTTGCATAGCGACATCGATCGTCGCGGGTCCCCCAGAGAGTGACAGCCTGTCGCCAAGAATATCGTTAAAGCCAGCAAGGGGAATGGAGTCACCTTCGGCCCACACATAGAACGGCCGCCCGCCGTCTGCCGCCAGAGCGAATTCTTCCCCGGTCGACACGGGAGCGCGTGCTTGTATGTCAATTGTCTTGTCCGTATTGCGCAGCCGTACCGTCGCATTCGCGCGCGCAAATGAATCCACGAGCGAAATGCCGCCGTCCACCGCCAATAGTTCGATGCCACGTGCCGCGGGACGATCCAAGCTGAAATCGATGGAACCTTTTAGCCGTCGGTTGATTCCGGCAATAGTACCGCCGGCGGTAAGTCGTCCCGAAAGGTCTTCTTCAATCGGCGCCAACGCACCAATAACCCTTAGGTCGAGTTCGCTTGCCCGAAAAGTAATATCTATACTGTCCGGCTCGATTGCTCCGGCCAAAAGAAGATCCCCCGCTGGGCGTGTTTTCTCGGCCCCGAGACCCAACAATCCGACGACCGCCTGGATTTGCCGCACTTCGTCAAGACTCAGCGTCCCCCGACCGGACACGGCGGCTTCACCGCGTCGTACAATCAAATCCCGCCAACTGATACTGTCACGACTCTCCAGTATAACGCGAGCGCTGATGCGATCCACACCAAACTCGCCAAAACTGATCTCGGTCCCACCCACCATCCCCTCGACTCGAGGGTTGTCCAGTGTTCCCGACGCCGATGTAATCGTAACTTGCGCATCTCCGGCAACTTCCTCAATACCGAACGGCTCCAGAATACGGGCGAGCGAGCCGCCAACAACCGCATAGGTGTCTCCTAAACGAAGCGTATCGTTATCCCAGGCTACGGAGGCATTCAAAGTGTCGGCGATTATGCCGCGCCACCGAAGATCGGGACTCACCGCTCGTGCTTCGACCCGGGGGCGACCGATGTTTCCACCCAAATCGACCCATGCATAGAGTTCTCCTCCCGCGTCCATATCCGCGAATGTGCGTGCAATGACCCCCGGCTCCCTAACACTCACACGAACCGTGCCCGCCATGTCGCCGTCCGATCCCAAAATCCCCTCACCGTCAAGTGTATTGCGACGCCATCCCGCATCAAGCCGCCAACGCATGGAATCGAGAGCCGCTTCGATCCGCACCGGCTCCTCCCGCAACTCACTTGCCGTTATCGTAGCTTCTACGCCGGCGTGCTCAGGAAGATCACCGACACCCACACCGGAGATATGCATGGAAAGCTGAGCCAGAGGCTCATGAAGAATTTGTTCCAAATTGGCCAATTGTTCGATCTTTGCAAGCCGAAGTTCATCGATGTCCGCATCGAGTGTGTATTTCTCCACCCGCGGAGAACTGAAAAGCCCGGGAATCGCCGCACCAACATCAAGCGCCAACTCCCCGAAAGGCGACCGAAGCATCCCCTTCAAGCGAGCGATTTCGTCGGTACCGTACAGCGCCGTCATCAAGAGACTATCGAGTTCGTAACCCGCATATCCCATATCCGCGGCTTCGACGGCGGCACGCAGCTCGGGCTGCGCCAATGTCCCTCCCATTGTACCGGTCACGTCAAGATAGCCGGTTTGAGCCAGTTGCGGTACTCTCTCGCGTAAAAAAGCGAGGGCTCCTACATCGAGGTGCACACTCGTTTCTACGTCCCATTTCTTCGTGGGCTTGAATGGAATCGTTCCCGCCAACGTCACACGAGAACGTTGTGCGGCCACCAAGAATTCATCCACCAAGACCCCGGACGAATCCACGGCCCCGGCAATCCCCAACGTATCGATCGGTCCGCTCCACCACGCACTTTCGAAAGATACTTGCGGAATCCCAAGGTTTACGACAACCGAATCGATACGTGGAAAGCGCGTCCGAACCGTTGCACCGGATAGACTTGCCGCAATTTTTGCGGATAGATCACGATACCCACCATTCAGTTCATCGATTTCCACCGGTCCAAGACGCACACGCCATCGGCTTGGTTCTTCGGGCTCGGCTTTTGGCGGTGAAGGCCGCGGGAGGAACGGCAAAACCAGTTCGCCGCGTGCATTTCTGGTGAGATATGCCGATGCTCGATCGATTCGTACAGAGG
>WJJU01000650.1 GCA_014729595.1 Chitinivibrionales bacterium | reverse complement strand
TAGTTGCGAAGACCAGAATCATTGGTCCATTCATAGAGATTACCTATAAGGTCATATATGCCGAACCAGTTTGATTCCTTCTTTCCTCCTACATGCGCATGCCACCCGCTATTGTCTTGATACCAAGCGTAATCATCAGCCGGATCAATTGTGTTGCCCCACATATACTTTGCATTAATTCCCGTCAGACAGGCATACTCCCACTCTGCTTCAGTCGGCAGACGAAACCCTCTTCGATCTAAATGGATTTCCACCTCGCTGAGAACGCACCCGTCACCCGGCGTACCTTCAACGGCGGACCAGGTGTATACGGTGTCACGCCCGTGCAATTTGCTCTTTGCATTGCAGAACAGAACCGCATCATACCAGTTAACTCCCCATGCCGGATAGCGATCGCCTTTATCTTGTCTGGCTGTACTGTCGACCGTATTCCACGGAGTCACCCCCATTACCGATTCGTATTCGGCCTGCGTGACCTCGACAGTATCCATATAGAACGATGACAGAGTAACCATACGCACGGGGGTTTCATCCGGGTCTCCCTGTTCGGAGCCCATGAAAAAATCCCCCTCGGGAATGTGAACCATGCCCGAAGGAATCGAGTCGGGGTGGGGCAAGGGCACCAGATAAACAATTTCTCCCCAGTAATAGTTCAAAATCAACTGTCTGCCGACATGATAGCCATCCATGGTGACCACAAGGGTATCCACAACTTCTTGGATAGCGCGCGCTTTCGCGTTCCCGCTTGACTGCGATTGGAACGGCTCGTTTGCGTCATTGTGGGAGACGTTATCACCCCAGCCGGTTAACGAAAGGAAAGGAACAGCAGCCCTGCCGGTTTCCTGAACAATCACTTGATTGGCGAGGGAATGGGCGCCTTTTTTGGGGAATATCGAGGGCCCTGCGCAACGACCATTTAGCGTGTAATATGGAATCGGGTCCGCGGCTATTGTTTTTGTTTGAATTGGCGAATGAGTGACGGTACCACCAGCATTCCGTGTAAAAACCAATCTCCCGTAATGGTCGGAAACAGCTTCCACCCCGGCATTTTTTAAAATTCCATGCGCACCTTCAACAAAGGTCCCATCCCGAAGCCATACATCACAGATGCAAAGGATCTCCTCAGCCTTTACAGAGTGCAAAGAAAACAGTATCAATCCAAGTGATAAGGCATATCGCATTCCTATCTCCCTTGTTAAGGCGCCACAACGGGCCGCGTAAGATTGTTGCGCTCGATCATCTCGTGAACCCCCGGTATCTGTACCGTACACCATACCCTGTCGCCGGCAAGAAGCGTGGTGGCCGTAAACGTCACATCCCGGTAATCATCGAACGGCATGCTTGACCCCAACAACATTTTGTCTACAACCACGGTATCCCCATTGGAAGTTTCCTTGTAGCAGGTAATGATGGTTCCCGCCGGTGCGCTCCACTCTCCGCCGTTGGCCACGCGCACGGTGACGGAAACGGTATCCCCGTTTTGCCGGGATACACGCGGCCAGGAAACGCTCACGTCGTAGCACTTGCGCTCAACCGGCACCACCCGCGCCAGGATATTGGTCGTTACCTCATCCACGGGATCGGGCCACTCATTCCATGGGGATACATACAGAAGAGTCCCGTCGGCGGGATTCCATACGGTGACGCATCCCTTATCGATACCGATAGAATCCACCACACCATCACCGTCAAAGTCCCAGTCATGATGCGGGATGCCATCCGAACTATCCGCGCCATCCCACAGCGGCGCCCCCTCTGAATTATAAATCCGCGACCCGCAGATGAGTTCAGGCATTCCGTCATCCTCTAAATCCATTACATTCAGGCGCGAATCCCCCAGACCGTCGATCGCGATTGGCCCACGGACCGTATCGCCGGACTCGATATCCATGGCCCAGAGCCGCGCGGCATCGGTCCATATCAGCAAGACGGCGTCGCTGTCGTTCACGCTTCCCGAAGAGTCGGTGTCCAGCCACCGGGCGGTGAGCGCCTCTTCTCCGAGCGGCACGATATTCCGCCACGCGGAATCTTTTTCCGCCGGCCGGTCGACAACAAAAACCCGCGGCTCCCACTTCTCGCACACCGACGGCGCGCGCAGGGCGTTATTTAGTTCATTTTCTTCCGCCACCCACAGATCGGCATCGACCATCGCGACCAGCACCCGTTCCGGATAGGCGATTTGGCCTTCTATCGCGATATCATGAATCCTGATTTCATTCGCCGGCAGCGAGTCCACCAGGGCGCGGCCCAAGCGATTATCGATACCGCGATCGTACACGTAATCACCATCCACATCTTCAAAAAGTACCACCGCGAACTCGTGGGTAGCGGCGGCCGCTCCCCTGTTGTGGAACGCGATGCGAACACGACCCTTTGCCCGCAAATCCATCGTGCTGACCTCAACCGAGTCGGCATCCACATAGATAGGCGCCAAATCCGCAAGCGCGGCCATGGTCGTCAGCGATACTTCCCGGTTGTCGCCGGTGGTCCGGGTCGTGGTGGGGGACGGGACAAACGGCGCCAGCACATTGAGGTACGGCGGCACGGCCGCTCGTCCCCCCGCCATACGCACCCGCATGTTCCACAGGCCGTTGTTGTCGGTCAACTGTTGAGACCAGGCATAGGCGATATCCAGATTGCGGATAGTGAAGCGGTCGCTTTGGGCACGACGGCCGGGGAGGGCCGCGCGGAGCCCGGCGAAACCGCGCACCCGAAGGTTTTCGGCATGCAATCCATGGTGGCTGTTCCCCCGGCGCTCGATAAATACCACCATTTCACCGACCCCGGCGCGATACCCGTCGCAGTGAATCCCCGGTATATAAATGGGTCCCGGTCCAAAATCTTTGTACCACAGCTCGCGCGCGGCCTGTTCGCTCGTGAGCAGTATGGTTTCATTTGACCGGCTCCAGCCCTCACGCTCGAGGAAGGTCGGCATAGTGGTAAATGCGGTATCGACCGCCAGGTATACCCGTGCGGGCCAGGAAGGCCGGGGGATCAGTTCCACGCATTCCCCCCCGGTGTAGGGCATCTGGAGCACCAAGGTATTGTCCAGAATAGGGGGAATGACGGGAATCGTCCGTCCTTCATCGTAGTAGGGCCGTACGCCGTTATCGGCCGGAACCACGTAACGTGGCTCCACCCCTTCAATGTCGGTAATCACCGGTTCGTTGACCACAACGAAATAGTTGAACACGTCCGCGCCATTACCGCCCAGAGTGACGACGCCCGCATCGAAGAACCGCCGATAGATACGGTAGGTTGCCGGACCGTTCGTGCGCACGGCGCCCGATACCAACTCCCAACAGCCACCCGAATCGGTGCATTCCATCCATGTTGGAAGCGTGTTCAGGCGCGCGTCGATCAGCACGGAGACCCAGGCGGCCCGCCTCAGAGAGATCACGGTCACGCTCTCGGCATCAGGACGGGTGTTGTCGGCCTGCAGGGTCTGAATCAAGGTCCCCTGGTTCAGCGTTTGGTGCGATTCGATTATTCTGAGTGTATCCAGATCCCGGTAGGGCCGTGAACCGATACTGAATTCAAGACACGATGATTCCTCGCGCGTATCCACGGCCAGACAGGGCGCCTCGGCGGGTGAAAGCATCAGCGCGTAGGCGGCGCGATTGCCGGTTCCGCCCTGCGCGCGCGCACCGGGCAGGGCGATCGTGTCGGCATCCCTGGTCTGTTCATACACGGCAAAGCTCAGGTGTGCGGCACGAAGGGTGTCGCGTGTGGGGCGCCAATGAGCGCCGATAAAGGTGGGCAGCGATGTGTATGCCGTATCTACGAGCAGCGAAACCCGCGCGGGCGCGCCCGCGATTACCTTCAGCCCCACCACCGCATTGTCGTGCTTGAACGAATTCACGGTTTGCACGAGAGTGGCATTCCGCAATTTTTCGGGAAGAGCGGTTATCGCGTAATCGCGATCGACAAACAGGGGGTCCCCGTGGCGTACCCGGTTCACCATGGCCGCCGGCTCGAGCGCGACAACCGGCAGTTCGGGCTGCTGCGCGGCAAGGTCGACAAACAGCAGCGGCACAAGACCGGGGCGACCGTCTTCAAAGCCGGGCCCGGGAAGGACAATTTCGCCGGCGGCCGGCAGTTGCCGGCGGTAAAGCTTGTACCGGGCCGTTTGATGGGTTTTTTCGTTACGGATGCGGACGCGCGCCGCAAGCTCGGTGTATTCGTCGCTATTTGGCGGCTGGGCCGCGCTTTCGTCCGCAAGTCCTATAATAATGTCGGCGGGACCGGACAGCGTGATGGCCGCCAGGGAATCGCCGATAGCGTACCGGTCCAACCAGGGCAGGCGTACCGCGGTGCGGCCCAATGCAATGGCCGGGAGTTCGGCCATACGCCAGTCATCGTTGCCGGCAAACGCGGGATCATCCAGACGGACCGCGGGGGTGAGGCGAGCGCCCGGGCGGGATATGCGGGTTATTGCGGACACCCCATGCGGCACGGAAAAGAAATCGTTGCGCAGCCGCTGCGTCAAAAAATCGAGTTTCAGTCGATCGGTATGGAATTTGGTTCCCGCAATGCGCACCTCGTCCAGGGCGCCGGCGAACGGCGTGCCGTCTTTTCGACCACCTACGATTATCGATCCACGATCATCGAACCGCACCTGTTCGGCGCCGTTCATCCGGCCGCGAACGATCTCGATGCCGTTCACGGTGATAACCCCGTACCCATCGTGCGCCCCGGCGCCATAGCCGGCGGCGACATTCAGCCAGACGCCCGGTTCGTCCACGCCGCTGAGCGTGCTCAAGGTATCGTCCCCTATTTTGAGGTACAGAGCGCCGGCGGGAGTCAAACC
>WJJU01000649.1 GCA_014729595.1 Chitinivibrionales bacterium | reverse complement strand
TGTGATAGCCTATTGCGTTCGAGATGAGGGCGGCGTAATCGTGACTGTTAAGCGATTGGAAAAATCGATCACCCGCGACCAGGCACTCGAACAAATTTCCAACGCGCTCGAAGAAGCCCTTCGGCGATATCCTTATCAGTGGCATGCTTTGGTGCCGGTGACATGAGGGGTATCAAACTCCCGCCTGCATAGGATGAGCGATGCCTGTTTGAGAAAAGCCTTGGCACGTAACTTGCCGTTTTTAAATGACGAATGAGAGTGGTTGGTCGAAGTTTGGCGAGCCACGAAAAGGCGAAGACCGACCCTGAAGGAGGTTTCAATGGCGATCAGTTACCAGCTACCCCGCGCGCAGCGCATTGAGATGCAGATGAAAAGGGTCGCACTGAAAGGTGCATTCGGCGCATCAGGTATAATTTCAGATAACGCGCTCATATCTTTTTTAAGGAGCGCGTTAGGGCTGCACCGATATCCGGAAGGGCAAGTCTTTTTAGAAAAAGGGGCCGTTGCGCTCAAGCGCGCCGTTGCGGAGAGTAACGCCAAATGTAGAAATAAGCTCGTGGACAATTTGTTCTTGAATGAGTGCGTCACCGGCCAAAAAGTAAGAAGTCATATCAGCCGACAAATAGGTTTCGAACTGCCGGTATTATTGGTTATAAGCCCAACGATGCGATGTCCGTTACGCTGCTACGGATGCTACTCGGCGCAATATGCCAAGGATTCCGACTTGGACTACGTTGTATTCGATCAGCTCATTACCGAGGCGAAATCGCTAGGAATTTATTTCTTCGTCATATCCGGCGGTGAACCCTTTACCTATCCACAAATTCATGAGCTTTTCCGCAAGCACTATGATGCTTGGTTCATGGTATATACGTCCGGAATAACGCTGAATCAAGAGGGCGTACGAAAATTGGCCGCTTTGGGAAACGTATTCCCGTGTATTAGCGTGGAAGGTTTCAGGCGAGAGGTTGACGAGCGACGGGGAAAAGGGCATTTCGAGCGGGTTATGCAGGCATTCGGAAACCTCAGGCGAATGAAAGTACCCTTCGGTTTTTCCGCGACGGTAACCGCCAAAAACTCCGATTTAGTAATGAGCGACGAATTCATTGAGTACTATTCCGAACAAGGAGCGCGGGTAGGCTGGTATTTTCAGTACATGCCGATTGGTCGTGAGCCGAATTTTGACCTTCTGCCCACGCCGGAGCAGCGCATAGAGCGCTATCATAGATTGTGCGGACTGAGAGCAAAGCATAAGATTTTACTTTCCGACTTTTGGAATGACGGTCCCATCGTCGGTGGGTGTATCGCGGCGAGAAGGTACTTGCATGTTAACCATGCGGGAAGGGTGGAACCGTGTGTTTTCTGTCAGTTCTCGATAGACAGCGTTTACGAAAAGGGCTTACTTGAGATTTTAAAAACCTCACCCCTATTCGCCGCCGTCAGAAAAAAGCAACCCTACAACGACAATTATCTTAGGCCATGCATGATATTGGATAACCCCCATGTATTGAAAGAAGTTGTAGAGAAGACCGGCGCCTGTGAGACGTGCGGTCAAGGTGCTAAGCGATTGGTAAACGATTTGTATTCGCGTCTCGAATCGTATAGCCGGCGCTATGGAGAATTGGCGGATTGTGTTTGGCGTGAAAAATTCGAGAAAGAATACAAGGAGACCTTGAAAATTGAGCATGAGATTAGAGAAAAATACGATGACGGTGGAATAGGGGAAGAAACCGCCGTGAAGGATAAACAGCCGAAAAATACGGTAATTAGTCCGGTAAAGGCTGAAGGATAAGTCGATCGCGATCGGAATGTGCCCACCAATCGGACGGTAAGGCATTTGCACACTTTACATCTTCCGACCATGGAAAAAATTGGATGAAAAGCCCGGAAAAGACGAGAACGCCCGCTTAGGTCGGAGGCGATCCGTTGAGGTCACGAAAAGTTAAACTAAGCATAAGCCGAAAATGATAGTACCCGTAACGGTGGTGTCACTTGAATACGGGAATTCTATTTCAAAATTAGAGAGGGAGGTAGTGTATGAAAAGTTTAAAACATGCCATATTGCTTGTGGTCGGATTGCTGACCACCGGAGCTTTGGCCGCATACGCCGAGGAAAGTCCTCGACCGCGGTTCCGATTGGGCGAATCGGTGTCTTTCGGCGCCAAGGCCGGCCTTAGTATCAGTCACTTTCGTGGGGAGGGAGTTGATGTTTTAGACGACCAGCTTCGAGCCGAATTCCCTGAATTGGCCGACGATCCATTGCCCTTTGTCATGGGCGGACTTTTTGTAACGCTTGCGCTAAGCGAAAATTTTGCTCTTCAGCCCGAGATAATGTACCAGCGCAATGGGAAAAAATTCGAAGGCGGGGCTATGGGTGAGACCTTCGATTTCGATCTGCATGTCGATTACCTGACATTTCCCATTCTTTTTAAGGTGATGGCGCCTTCGCCGGAGATGCTGTTTCGGCCGAACTTTTTCTTTGGGCCTGTGGTAAGCGTGGCACTGGCCGCCAGAGCTGAGAATGTCCCCGAGCTTCCTTCGGAAATCGGAGATATGGGCCTGCTAAAGCGGTTTCGGGATGATGAGGATATCGCCGATCACACACGATCGCTCGATTTAGGTGTAGCAATCGGTGCGGGTATTGACGCCAAGGCGGGACCCGGACATTTCACCTTCGAATTCAGATATAGCGCAGGTTTTCTCGATGTATTCGATGATGACCGTAACGCCGAAGAAATTAAAAACGCAGCAGTGGCGATTCTCGCAGGCTACGCGTATGATTTCTAACTAAACGGTAAAGTGAATGAATAGGAGCCGGAGCGACCGGTGGCACGCATGGAACGGCGATCTCCGAAGTGGCCCGTTGAATAGTGCGTAGCACCGGACGGCCGGCTCTTACATTTTCTTAAACCGATGAGGAATAAATCCGTTTGACAAAATCATTCAATTTCCTAAATACATGTCAAACGAAATGCTTTTGCTGCGATAGAGCGATTGATGCCTTTAAAAACCTCAGGGAGGGCTATTGCTCAAAAAGCATTTTCTCTCGAGCAACACGGTTTTCAAGATCCTTATAGGCTTTGCTTGCACGAAATGATGTGTAGGTACGCGTTTTATCGTCCACTAATTTCTTCAGTTGATCAGCCGATATTATTACCAGAACCTTTGCGGAATACAACCCTCTTTTCTTATTATCCACCATCGATTTTGCGATAGTTGATCCGGATAATTCCAGAGATGACAATATTTCGACGGCCTGCTGATACTCAACGACGTCACCGTAGTTTACGACCTCTTCAAAGCTTTTCTGCAAAGCGTCGACTTGAGTTTTGAATTGCCGTGCAAGTTCCGCGCGAGCCTCGACCGTTGCCATGCGGACGGCAGACTCTTCACGTGACGCGGTTGCGGCCCCTACCGCATGGAGACCCTCACCGTACTTATCGGCAATTAGCCTTTGCATTTCTTCGGGTATTACATCTATATAGCCGGCACCCGGACGCGAGCGAGCACAAAGCAGCATGGAACACGCAATGACGACGGTCAATACCGAAAGTCGATTAGGTTTGTAAGCGAGTAAGGTCATGGAATCCTCCGATCGTTGAAGTATAAAATGAATCCAAGCTTTCGACGAACTAAACGGGTGGCCGTAAGCTTCATGACCGGCCGAGGCCGATCTAAAATGAAAAAGCCGTTCACCGCGGCCATAGAAGTGCTCGAAATAAGTTAATTTGAGCCAAATATGAAAACTTCGCATGCCGCAATGAACGAGAATTGAGCTAGTTGGATCGAAAACTACTTAACAAAAGAGTCCGATCGCGGTTCTGCGCTCCAGTGCATTCTACGTAGAAGAGCATCCTTCATAGCCTCTTTCAAAGGAGTGGAAATACCGCCCATTGCGTTAACAAAGTAACGATCGATATCGATTGCAAGCTTTTCCTGCCGACTAAGGCCGGTTTCAATCTCATCATATTGGTAGTCGTAGAACCATAAACGATAGTGGATTTTGAAATCTTTAAGATCAGCCTTATGACCGAAATCAAAATTAACAACTAAAAAGCCGTTGTCTTCGTAAATGAAAGATCCGTAACGGTCGAGTGTAAGCCAGTTTTGGCGAACTATAGCCCAATAGCGATAGGGATCGGTATTGTCGTTAAATACGGTAAGAACCGAGGTAGTTACCTTGAAGCGGCGCCCGCGTTCTAAATAGGCAGTCCTGAGCCTGTTTAACCACTGCTTCGGAGTATAGCGGCGATAATCGATTCGTTCCGTTCCAAGTCGTGAAGAAGAGAATACCCTTTCGCCGACTAAGATGGTCGGCTGCTCGATGTTCGCGAATATGCGCAGTAGTGAATCAAAAATGAAATGATTAAAAAGGCGCGGATAGTAGTTCTCCATAGTATTCATGATATGTGCGCGAACACGCTTTTCGGTTTCCGTTTGATAGGTTTTTGATGTGATCTTCGGTTCTATCGATCTTCCCGTCTCAAAGTAGTAGAGTGAGTCGTGCTCAGTTGAAAAATGCCGCGGGAATATATGAAGTTCATCAAAGATGTCATTCAGTTGCAGACGTCGTGCGTCATGAATGCAAGCGAGGACGCCGCCCGGTTCCAAAATCAATTTGTTTGTGCTCTCTTGTATGAACGTTATTCCATATTTAACGGCCAGTATCTCCTTAAGCATTGCTACCTGACCGCGTATCGCGCGTGGGGCATTATTGAAAAATGAGCATTCGAGAAAGTCGATTGGCCGATTCCGGCCGGTGTTTTCGAAAAGGATATCCAGCTTTTTAATTACTCGTCCTTTATAAATCAATCTCCCACGAGAGACATCATCCTCCAGAAGACGAAAAATATCTTGTTTCATGGCTACGGGGACCTTGTCACGATTTAAGCGATATTCTTCACTCTCAAATACGCATTCGCCGTTGGGCGTAGCTACGTGTATTACCATGTGAATATGTTCAGCGTTATTCATGAGTATGAAATACGAGCCGGTAATCAGCAATGTATCGTAAATGCGCGATTCAATGAATGATGAAGAGCGGCCATACTCGCTTGAACGCCGCCGAAAGGCGCCCAAGCCGGTTTGCCTTCGTTTATTAAACTCGCCGATGGTTATAGTTTTGGCATAGGGCTGGAGTTTTCGGTGCAGCGCGCGGTAAACCGGCGATAAGGGCAGCATATACGAGCGATCATGTTCCACGGTGAGGATGTTCAGAGCATGCTCGGGGCTAAGGCGAAGGGTCGTAGCAATATGAAATGCGAGTTGTTCGATGGTGGAATCGAAAGAAGCCGAAGCATTGAAAATCAGCAAAAAAACGATAAGGATAGATTTTCCGTGCGCCTTCATGATCGGAGTATGAAGTATACCGGCCAAATCAGTTATCTTATGTTTTATGCAAAATCGCAAAAAAATTAAAGGAAAAGCGAATAAGCATGGCGTGCGGAAACATGTAGCGGAAAATGAGTTGTTCCGCGAACGTCCGCTATTTTCGGGAATAGGATTCGAACAAAATCCGGGATCAACTTCCCGTTGAACCGATTTCGATCGCTGCTGATCGATCCGACATACCATTTTGATTATTCTCTTTACTTGGTAAGCTGAAGGTGCCTCGCAATGGATGATCAACACCTTCATGAATTAAATGAAGCGCCGTATATACGTAAAACGCTTGCCGTCGATTATTCGCGGAATCTTTTCGGATACGATAGCGGTAATAGATCTTGACGCGCAATGTTCTACCGAAATTTTCGGTTGCGCCGAAGTCAATCATCGTGGGGTGATGCATCGACGGTGATCCCTTATATTCAAACCGGTGACCGGCTTCATCAACACGAATCGACAATACTGATTTTTTCGTGTGCGGGTCATGGTCGGCCAACCGAATTCGCGCCTTCTCGAAGGATTGCTCGTGTATTCTATTTTCCTCATTGGTAAGAATTTTAATAAGTTTAAAGAGTAGCAACCGCTTTTCACGGCTTAAGACGACAT
>WJJU01000648.1 GCA_014729595.1 Chitinivibrionales bacterium | reverse complement strand
GGGAAGTATCGACCATTCGGTATCCGCAATGACATTAAACAAAAAAACCTCAAGGTCCTTTCGCGGATAAATCCCGCAGGCAAGTCGTATGCCCTGCTCCAAATCATCTTCGTCGATATGAATACGCTCGTTCTCCGACGGCGGGTAATCGTCGGGGTTCGCGATACGAACCCGGCATAAACCACAGGCGCCGTTGCCGATGCAGCCGGTTCTAATGCGCATTTGGGTGGTGGACAGTAGGTTTTTTAGGCTCTCACCCGCGTTGAACGTAACGACTTCACATCGCTCCGCGGATTCTTCGGCTTTTTGGTAGTGGACGGTCAGTCTCGGCATAGTTGATCACAAACTTTGCATTAATTTTCTTTTGGTGTAAATTTGGGGGCATAAGCCCCCGTTGATTTCCCACGTTGACTTCGTAAAGACTCCAAAGAAGAACCGTGCGCTTGCGTCGGGTCCTATCGGCGTGCGGCTTGAACCATGGCGGCAACATTTTCCGGTTTCGATTTAGGCGGAATCTCGCAGCCACTCGAAAGAATATGCCCGCCTCGCTCCTTTAACGCATCGATAAGCGCCGATGCCTCCCCGTGAATTGCGTCAGGTGAGGCCGTTTCGAAGTCAAGTGGTTTGATGTTGCCGTCAACGCATGTCTTCGGCAAATGCTCCAGTATATCCTCGGGCGATACACAATAGTCGAAATTGCCGATATCGACCCCGATCTCCGGATAATAGTGGAGGATCGGCTGCACGGGTCCCGCTATATGGAGCCAATTTGCGATTGCGCCGGCGCCTTGAAGTTTTGAGAAAAGATACTGCAATTTCGGCATCTCGATCTCGGCGAAAAAACGGGCGGGGATTGCCGCGGGTGAGGCTGATGGATCGAATACGACGGTGAGGTGTACACCTGCCTCCAGTTGCGCAAGGCCGAACGTAAGGGCTATTTGAGTTGCATATTCGTGTACCTTGTCAAACAGCTCGGGCTCATCCGCCGCCAAATAAAGCGCCTTTTCCATACCCATAAGCTGGGTTGCGATTGTTATGGGGCCAAGTACATTGCCCACAACAACCACGTCGTCTCCGACCTCTTTTCTCAAGGTTCTCGCCGCTTTCAGCATTTCGGGCATCCGACCGTCCTTGAGTGGGTTGGGAACACGGAGTGAGTCAAGATCGGTGTTCTCGTCGACGGCGTATCGTGATATCGATGAGTAATCATCGTGTTGATATTCAAGAACGGAGCCCGCCGCTTCCGTTTCAACATTTACATCGAACAACGAAAAGACGGCGTCGTAGTCGTAGTGCTCAAGCGCACGAATCTGGCCGGCGGCCAATGCTTCACCGCTTCTAATGTACTCGCCAAGCGGTACTCCCGTCAGTGTTGCGGCGTGACCGAATACCTGCGCAATAACCGGGACTCTATCGGTTTTCTCAAATCTTACCGTACCGGCAACTCTCTGGATGCTGTTCATGCCTAACCTCGTTTTATGAGTGATTTGTGAAACGCTTTTTCATGTCGTGCGTATGGTTAATTATGCGCCAAGTACTGTGGAGCATCAAATGCAGTCTCACCCACCATGTCTACATTCAGGATATTGGCGGCGGCCATTTTCAGCGCGGCCCCCCCGGCGAGTATTTTGACATCTCCCATCCCAATGGCTTGAAGTTTGGGCTGAACTTGTTTGACCATAGGAATGATGCTCGTTATAAGCCCGCTAATTCCAAGTGCCAGGGGCTTATGCTCTTGTACCTTGCTTATGATATCGTTCATTGGCGCGCTTTTGCCGCAGTCGATCACTTTGTATCCTTTGCCTACACATACCATTTTCACTATGTTCTTGCCAAGATCGTGCACGTCGCCTTCAAGGGTCGCCAATACAATTGTCCCCTTACCGGCCGGAATCTCTTCGGCCTTGGGGAACAGAACCTTCATAACCGACATAACGGCTCGCCCCGCAAGCATGATCTCAAGAAGATTGAAATTTTCGGCGGTACACTTGTCGTCCATTTGCACCATGGCGACCTCGAGTGCCTTGGTAACAATTTCTTCTTTAGGCACACCCTCCGTGAGAAGTTTTTCGGTTTCGGAGACACAAGCCTTCTTATCGCCTGAAACCAAGGAAGTGATTAGCTTTTCCACGAGCGATCTCCTCTTTTGGATAGTGAATGGAAATGATATAATGCCTTTATATGACTACGCAAATCATGATTAGTATCGGCTCGATGCTCTGGAACCGAACCCCCGCCGCAGTTGATCATATTCGGCTATTGGATACGCCATGTTCATTCGCCCGGTTAAGATTGCTTTATAGTGCCATTCTAAAGCGTATCCCAAAAAAAATCAAGTCTTTTTTAGGGAGGTGCGGTTGTTCGCTCTGTAACTGACAAATTTGGATACGTTAAGCATACCGTCAGTTTCAAATCGCGGAGTGAATTGGGGTAACGGGAAGAGTCGGATTGCGTTCCGACGCAAAAACCGCCATTTATTTCGCCGAGCAGGGTTGCAGTTAATTAATGGCGTGTGAGCTGACCTTTAGGTCAGGTTTTCCCTGGTTGGCCCATTAACATTAATTGTGCTCGGAGTAATAATTCTCGGAGTGCTTTTTATATATTCGACATTTGCCTTGCCGCCGCCGAAAAATCGGTGTAAAATTACAGTGACCCTTGTATGGAGCATTTTATCTCAATCGCGGGCACCAACGAAAGAGGAGCCGTCATGGGTATGAACAACGTGCTTTTCCTCGAGATGATCGAGTGGTTCGATGAAAGCGGGCGGGAGATGCTCAAGCGTATCCCCGAAGAGGGATCGGGTGAGATCAAATGGGGCGCCCGTCTGATCGTCCGCGAAAGCCAAGTCGGCGTGTTCTTTTATAACGGCAAAGCCATCCATATTTTTGGGCCCGGCCGCCATACGCTCGAAACCGGCAACATTCCGGTGCTCAATAAGCTCATGGCGATTCCGTGGGGTTTGACCAGTCCTCTTCGGGCCGAGGTCTATTTTGTTAACATGAAAATTTTCACCGATCAGCGCTGGGGTACGCGAGATCCGGTGGCTTTCAAGGATTCCGAGCTGGGGCTGGTGCGCCTTCGCGCCTTCGGCACGTTCAACATGCGGGTGGTACAGCCCTTACTATTTGTCAACACTCTCGTGGGAACGGCCGGCACATTCGGTACCGTCGACGTCGAAGAGTATCTCAATCGGGTAATTGTCTCGCGTTTTAATGATTACATGGGAGAAAACCTCGACACTATCCTGAACCTTCCCGCACACTACGATGC
>WJJU01000011.1 GCA_014729595.1 Chitinivibrionales bacterium | reverse complement strand
GGTGTCGACTGTGTTGAGGAACATGGTTCCTTTAGAACCGGAGCCCCATACCACCACCCGTTTCCCTTGGGCACGGAGGCGATGAAGGAGGTGGATCCAATGTCCTTTTTTTTCGTGATAGTGTTCGACAAATTTGTCCACAAGCCCCGACAGATCATTCACGCGATTTTCCACAAGGGGTGAACGATGAGTTTTGGGAACACTGCTCACCCGCGCCTCAATCCCCAAATATTGCCCCCCGAACATTCTTCGTATATCCAGCACATTAAAGCCGGAGGATTCAAACAGGTTGGCAAGCGACTCGTTGGTGAAATAGTTGCAGTGTTCGTAAAGAAGATCCCAAACGCCCAAGTCCACCAACGTATAGCGAGCATCGGGAACTTCGAAAAAGACGGTGCATGAAGGCCGGACGGTTGCCGCTTTGCGTACCGCCTCGAGTATACGGCGCGGCGATTCAAGATGTTCGAGGACCTGTCTACAGCAAATGAAGTCAGCCTCAATCTCATGATGCTGATCGGTGAAATAGCTGTTGATCATCCGTACATGTGGATTTTGTGCCGTGGCGTGCGGGCGACCGACATGACTTGGCTCAAAACCGATGCCTTGATTTCCGCCCAGCGTACACAATTCTTCTAAGAAGCGCCCGTCGCCGCATCCTATTTCGGCAATCGTCTTGCCGTGAAGGTCATAGGTATCAACAAGATAATGGGCAAGCTCGCTGCTGAACCGCCGAAAAAGCTCTGAGTGGTGCAGTGGGTTCTCATACGGTGCGTCGTACCGCACGAGATGAGATTGAAATGCGTGGTTGTGCAAATGTCCGCATTGATGACAAAAGCCGACATGCATATCGGCTCGCGGTACGTCGAGCGCAATCTTGCGGGTATGACATCTGATATTGCAGTGAACGGGAACGGAGGACAGGGTGATGCAGTGCCGTCCATGTGGAGCCTCGCACGCTCTGCAAACAACCCCCCCGTCTTGTTCAACAGTATGCTTTCCACCGTCGGGTTTCATAGCGCTCCCCCCGACTCCATGGTGACCAATTGCGGTCGGAGGCCAAGATCTCTGAGCATGGTTTCCACTTCTTCGCGATATACCTCATTCATCACGATCACCGTCGAAGGGCGATACTCCCGCATGTACTGTGGTCCTACGACCCGTTGGCCGGTACCGGCAATATAGGAGCCGTGACGATGGGGGTTTATATCGACGGCATAAGGGATGAATGCGGGGGGGATTCCCAGGGACGTCAAAAATGATACCGCTTTCGACCCCGCTCCCCACAACACCACGCGTCGCTGCGCGGCGCGCCAACGACGCAGGCATGCATGCCACGATGCGGCCTTGCGGCGATAGCGATCGGCGAAATTGCGCACATAGGCGCGAAGGGAAATAAGATCGCTCTCCGGGGCGCCGCACGAGGGATCATCCGCCACTCCCGGCCGCGCCTCTATCATCACATACTGCCCATCGTAGCCGCCCTCAAGACCGATAATCCCGAATCCGGCGCGCCGAAAAAGGCGAGCAAGCGAACCGGGACTGAAATAAGAGCAATGCTCGAAATAAACGTCTTCGAATGCGCAATCCCGCAGGATTCGAGTGGCGTCGGGTACCTGGAAAAACACCGTCGTGTCGGATTTCGCACCCAGTGTACTCCGCACCATCCGCACAAATCGACCGGTTTTGTGAATGTGCTCCAGCGTCATTCGGCACATCACGAAATCGGCGCCGTGCCCCGTATGCTTCTCCGTGAAGTAGTCCTTAACAAAAGATATTTTCCGGTCGCTCTTCACCGGCGAATTCTTTTTATTGTACGAAGGGTCGAAACCAATCCCTTCATTGTCTCCCAGTCTGCATATCAGCTCGAGAAATTCCCCGTTGCCGCAACCGATTTCCAATACCCGCTTCCCGCTGAGTCCGTGGCGATCGATCAATCGACGGGCCTGTCGTTCGGCAAACATTCGAAAAGTTGGCGAGCAGGCCTGCGTCGCCTCGTAGTTATCGGTTGAATACGAAACCTTTTTTTCATCGAACGTACTGTTGGAAACAAAACCGCACTGATTGCAGAAACTCAATGCGATATCACCTACGGGAAGGTCGCGGGCCTGACGAAAGCTGGTTGTGTTCATTACACTGTGGACGGGTAACCCCTTGAGACTATGAAATACGAACCCGCCTTCGGAATTACAAGCGGGGCAGGGTGGAGCCCCCGGGCCGCGCGGTGAAGATTCATTTGGTATGGATAGCGCCATCGGAAAAACCTCTTTCTTAACAATCGAATACAACCAATGATCAGCGAATCTGACAGCCCTCTCGCCAATGCTCCCCTCGGCCGATCGTACGGAACGAAACCGTCCGCTTCGTTGCTCCGCCGTTTCATACGCCCGGTATGCGCCGTTCTCGCACATCCCGTCAGGTGTCGCCGCGCTCCGCCGTCCCGCTTGACGAGATTCGCATTTGTGAGATGACTTTTAAAAATCTTGTGCGCTTACATCCAGTATACGTGCAACATCAGTGCCGACTACATGCGCGAATCGTGTAAACGTGTAATGACGCATAACGCGCTCTCGTCCGGCACGAGCAAGCCTTTTCCGGATGTCCGGCCGCTTCAGCAAAAAGATGCAGCCCCTAATCAGCTCACTATGATTCGATGCTGTCCACAGTGATTCCTGATGATGCAAAACGCTTTCGTAGCCACGCAATGAAGGCTGAGCCACAACGCATGTCCTCCCCTTCATGAGCGCCTCGAGTACTTTGACTTTGGTTCCCCCACCACCGAACAACGGAACCACGACCAATGCAGCTCGTTCATATACTTGGTCAAGATCGTTCACGAATCCAACCACCTTTACCCCTTTGTACGCCACCCAGCGGTTTCTGAGAGGTTCGCCCAGTCCCGTGCCATAGATCCGAAAGTCGGCATCGGGCACCTCCCGGCGGATTATCGGCCAACAATCTCTCACGAACGCATCCACCCCTTGGATATTCTCGCCGTGCAACATGGAACCCACAAAAGCTATCGATTTGTTACGGTTTGAATCGTCTCGGACGGGCCGATAGCCGTTTTTACCGTAAACAAACGGGATGTTGGGCAAAACACTCGCGGACATCGCTCCAACCCTCGGCAAATCAGGTTCTTTTGTCACCCAGCAATGGTCGCATATATTGCCCAGATGTGATTCGGTACGGCGAGCGGTCCAAAGTCGTCTTTTCAGCGACCAGCGCTTGGTCCATTTGCCTTTAAGTCGCGGCAAAAGCAATTCCAACACTTCGGAATCGAAATCGTCGACATCGACAATTTTTGCGATTCCCGGCATGGACCCCGCCTGAATGAGGGGTCGAAGGTAGCGACTTACGATCAGATCGTAGTGCGTTCGTCTCAGAAGCGCACCAACGCTTGCGGCGACCGTGGGATCCGCTCGATAATCCTCGGTCCATCCGCAAAAGGCGTGCGCCGCAAAATCAACGCGATCAGCGGGGACAAAACGCGTAAGCATACGCCAAGGCCGGCGCCCATGCAATGAGGTGGGACGCACAATCCCGACAAAGCCATACTCATCGTAAAGACGCTCCCGCTCCTCTCGGGACGGATTAACATGATTCGAAACGATAAAAGTATCAACAGTGCTATGCTCGGCGAGCGCGCGATAGAGCAAATTTGTTCGTTGGTAACCACCGGTTGTTGCAGGCCACGGTGAACCGCCGGCTAGAAGCAGTATACGCTTTCCTTCCAACCGTGCCGCGGCCCTTCGGCAAACCGGAATCGACATCGTTTCTAATTCACGGCGCCACATTGGGATCCATCCTCAGCGATTCGACAACCGATGCAAGACGGTAGATCACCCGCACGCTTCGCTTCACCCGCAAATCGGCGTCGGGTGTCAGCATAACCAACCCAAGCCCTATCGTATCGCGACAGATCGACGCCATCCGCAACACCCACCAGAGACTCGGGACCTTCCGTCTGAGCCCAATGCGCGGATAGCCGTACATGTAAGGCGACCCCCGCCCGAATGTATATGCACGCCGCTTGATTACCGAAGAGTCCACCGCCGATGCCTGTATGCGATGGTGCACTTCGGCCGCCGGGCAATAAACCGGCTCATGTCCCACGGCAACCAATTTTTTGACAAAAAGCGTTTCTTCGCCCATGATTGTCGCACCTTGCCGCGGGCCTATTCTTTCATCAAAGCGAGCGCCGTTTTCGAAAATGCAACGACGTACCCAAAAATTCGGTCCGAATGGATAGTGTTTTCTCGGATAAAGACACTCGAAATCGCCGTGATCATGGTGTACATAGCCGAATGAACGGATCAAGGGATCATGAACCCATCCCGGAAGAGGAACGTCGGGCCACTTCACTCTGATTTTCCCGCCGAAAACTTCGTTATTCGGCCACCGTCCGCACGCCGCCTCGATTGCCCGAAACCATCCTTCACATGGTTCGACATCATCATCGGCAAACACAACAACATCCCCGAGCCCCAAAGAATCGACCGCCCTGTTGAGCGCATGGCTCTTTCCCCCTTCCGGCTCGAACATATAGGTGATGTTGAGCCGGCGAGAAAAAGATTCAATGATGTTACGGGTTTGATCCGTACTGCCGTTGTCGACAACGACAAATCTACCCCGGGCCCTCCCTTTTTTCACCCTTTCCATTGCATGAAGAGTTTCTTCGAGAATCGACGCTCTGTTACGCGTGGCGATTATAATCGTCAAATCGCTGACCTTCGATTTCATCGTGCATTTCCTTTTTTTCTCATGCACAGTCCCCAAAGATAAAGGGGCCCTATTGACCGCCTTTACTCACGGCGACATCGACCAGCAGTCTTCGAAAAACCATGAAGTTGTTTCGATTAAAGAGGAATGTTGCCACAGAGTAAAGAACGACTCCCAAGACTACCAAGCCGCCTAAAACGGGCCACGACGTCACCTTCTCGCCGTCGGCGAACGATTCCTGCATCAATTTAAGGACAATAAACATCACCGCGGCGGGCGGAACGGTTCCCAGAAAAGGCTTCAGAAGCTGCGAAACCGAAATGGGAACACAACGAACAACAATCCCGAAACCCGTCGCGGTCGAAAGTCCCATCGACAGAACAACCGCAAGGGCGATTCCGACAGTACCAAGCGGCCTGAGCAAAAACAGAAGCGCAAATTTCAAGACATGATGCGCAATGCCCAAGTTCATCAATACATTCGGCCTTCCGGTCGCTTTCAGTACGCTTGACGATATTGGCGCCAGCGCATGGATTAAGCCGTGAAACGCCAGAACGTCCACGAGCGGCGCGGCGGGAAGCCATTTTTCTCCAAAGATGGAGCCGATTATGCGTTCGGACAATACAATCAAGCCGAATGCCAGGGGTACGACGATTATCGACACGGACGACATAGTGTTCGTTACCGCATTACGCAACCTCCCCGGCTCATTTTTAAGGGTCGAGTAAGCCGGGAAGGTAACTTTTTCCATGAGTGTCGCGAAAAGTAATCCCGATAATTGGCACATATTGAAAGCTATATGATAGTAGCCGAGGCTGGCCGAACCCCAGAGCTTGCCGACGAACACGCGGTCAAGAGCGCCGCCAACTGCCGATAATACGGTAAAAGCCCATATAAACTTACCATACGAAAAGAGTTCCCGCGCTATCGACAACTCGAAACCGAATCGTGGCACCCAACGCGCCAGCACCATAAAGACAATGCCCGAAACGAATCGTGATATCAGTTGCGCGGCCACCAAGCTCCAAATACCGAAGCCCATAAACGCCAGAGTAATTCCCACAAGAGAATAGGTGCATGCGCTGACCAACTCCGAAGCGGCCGTCTTGCCGAATTGCATCTTCTTGAGCATAATGACGTTCGGCACCGTTTGAAGCGTTCCGACGGGAAACGAAAACGCCATAACTTTAAGTACATCGGTGAGCATGGCATTGTTGAAGAACTGCGCGATTGCCGGTGCGGAAGTAAAGCAAATAGTAAAGAGCGCCCCGTTCATGGCAAGCGTTGTCAAAAAAATCGTTTTCTCAGCCCGTTTCCGTTCCGCCGGAGAAGAAAACGTTTTGTAAATGTACGCGGGCCCCAATCCAATTTGCCGCGCCAACGCCATTGTATCGATGGCCACATTCGCCAGAGCGATAAGCCCAAACATCTCCGGTACAAGCAGTCGGGCCAATACGACCGTCGTCAAAAATCGTAGAGCACGCACCAGCACCATGGACGCCGACGTCCATTTAATACCATAGCTTACTTGTTCTTTCAGTGACACGGTTTATTCACCTTACGCGTGGTTCGGGAATTGGAATAATAAACCGGCCACCCAGACTGGCGTAGTCGGACAATTGGCCAATAATTTCGTCCGCGAAATTCCAGGCCAAAATGAGAACATAGTCGGGACGATCGGTTAAAAGCCGTTCGGGGGGCGAAACCGGAAGGTGTATGCCCGGCATATACTTACCATGCTTATGCACGTTGCGGTCAACGACATAGTCAAGATATTCCCGACCGATCCCGGTGTAGTTCAGCAACGTTCCCCCCTTCGCCGCCGCTCCGTAGGCGGCGATTCTTTTCCCTTGCCCCTTAAGATCGGACAAAAGATTCAGGAGGTGCTTTTTCAAACGATGCACCCGGCCGGCGAAATCATCGTAATATCCCGCCGCCGTAACCCCGTCCCGGTCTTCCTCTTCGAGTATGGCGCGTACCGAGCCGTCGACATTCTCACGTCGATTAACATACAGCCGCAAAGATCCGCCATGTATAGGCAACCGCAGTATTTTGTTCAGATAAAGAGTATGTTTTCGAAACAGATGATTGAGCGTAGTCACCGAAAAATAGCAGAGATGTTCATGATAAATTGTGTCAAATTCACATTTGTCGATTAGTTCCCGCACGTACGGCACTTCAATCACCGCAACGCCGGCGTCTTTCAATAGTACGCGGATTCCCTCGACAAAGCCGTTGGTGTCGGCGACATGCGCCAAGACGTTGTTTGCGTGAATCACATCGGCCGCATAGCCCTCGGAACTTAGTCGTGAAGCCAATTCGAGGGTGAAAAAAGCCTTCAGCGTTCGTACACCACCTTCTTCGGCCTTTCGCACGGGACCTTCGGCGGGATCAATCCCAAGCACCGGAATGTTTTTTTCGACATAATTCCTTAGCAGATACCCGTCATTACTCGCCAACTCGACCACGAGGCTTTTGTCGTCCAAACCCCGCTCCTCTATGAGTTCCAGTGCATTGGCGCGCGAATGATCGAGAAGTTGCGGCGAGAACGAGGAGTAGTACGGATACTCTTCGCAGAACAGAACCTCCGGCGGAACGGTTTCAAGGATTTGTACCAGCCGGCACATACGGCAAAAAGCCACTTCCAGCGGGAAACGCGGCTCAGACTCGGCCGGCACGCTTTCAGATACCAACCTATCGGCCGGCGGGGTAGAGCCCAAATCCAGGAATGTCTTCAACCCGGTATCACCGCATATCCGACACCCGACTCGACGCCTCGTTACGTTCGACATACCGCGGGAAACATCATATTTTCCATCGAAGGTTTTCATCGAGGAACCCCTCTCTTATGAGCCCGAGCACATGGGCGATACGCTTGAATTGCGGCCCCTCGAAAGCTTCGAGGGTCAAACCGGTAGTCCCGTATATTTCGTAGAGTTGCCGTATGCCTTTTCGTGCATTCCAATGCGGAGCGGCTTCGGGAAGCATACGAGCGATTTTTGCGCAATTGACCCTATAATTTCTGGTATCGGTGTCGGCGTCGTTCGCATATTCAACTCGACTTCCGGGAACCGTTTCTTCGACCATCTCGGCGATTCTACGAATACGATAGTTGTCGGCCGAGTTGCCGACATTGAATGATTGGTTGTGTACAAGACGGCGCGGCGCTTCGAGAACGGCGGTAAAGGCGCGGGCGATATCCTCTACGTGAGCGATCGGTCTCCAGGCCGATCCGTCGCTTTTAAGGTATACGCGTGAGGTTGTGTAAGCCCAAGCCGTCAAATTGTTCGCCACAAGGTCAAACCGCAGCCGCGGTGACACCCCGTAGGCCGTCGCCGGTCGCATATACGTCGGTGTAAAGGAGTCGTCCGCCATCCCGCGCAATTCCCTTTCAACTTCCGCTTTAGATAAGCCGTAAGGCGTTACCGGATTCAATGCGGCGGTTTCATCGATCAGGCGATCCCCCGCCGCCCCGTAAACGCTGCACGAAGAAGCATAAAGAAACCGTCGCACCCCCGCTTTTTTGGCAATTTCGGCAAGCCGAATTGAGGCACACGCGTTGATCTCTCTTGTCAGCTCAGGGCGGTAATCGCCCAGTGGATCGTTGGACAAAGCCGCCAGGTGAATAACCGCATCGGCGTCCCACACGTCTTCCACCTCGGTATCTCTGACATCCTTGAGCGCCGTCGGCACGGCGGGCACGCAGCCTATGAAGGTGCACCGACGGTATAAATCACAGTCCAAGCCTTTTACCTCGTGCCCGCGCGACGTGAGCATCGCCGCGAGAACCGATCCGATATAGCCGCGCGATCCCGTAAGAAGCACTTTCATTTTCACACCCACACTTTCCAAGGTGCATTGCCGGATTCCCAATACCGCTCCAAAATGCGCTTTTCACGGAGCGTATCCATGCACTGCCAGAAAGAACCGTGACGATACGCCATCAACTGCCCGTCGCGGGCAAGCCGCTCCAGCGGCGCATGCTCCCACATTGTCCCGTCATCGTCGATATATTCAATCGCCCGCGGCTCCAAAACGAAAAAAGCGCCGTTGATCCACCCTTCGCCGGTTTGAGGCTTTTCGGAAAACTCCGCCACCATGCTTTCCCTAAGCTCCAAACGCCCATACCGGGCCGCCGGCCGTACCGCGGTAACCGTCGCCAATTTCCCGTGAGAGCGGTGAAAAGCCAACAGATCTTGTATGTTTACATCTGCAACTCCGTCACCCCAGGTAAGCATGAACGTTCGGTCGCCCAGATACGGCGCAAGGCGCTTGATGCGTCCGCCGGTCATTGTATGCAGCCCGGTATCGATAAGCTGAACCGACCAGTCGCAGTCATGCCGGTCGTGACGAGTAACATTCCCGTCGCGTAAATTTACAGTCAAGTCGCTCGACAGTGCCACATAATCAACCATGTATTTCTTGATTATTTCACCTTTGTATCCGAGAGCGACGACAAAATCGGTAAATCCGTGGTGAGCGTATATTTTCATTATATGCCACAGAATGGGTTTGCCCCCGATCTCAACCATAGGCTTCGGTTTCACTTCGGTTTCTTCCGCCAACCTTGTTCCCAACCCCCCGGCCAATATTGCAACCTTCACGGAAGCCTCGCAAGCATTCGTCATTTGCACCGTATCCATAAATCCGAACCTCTCCGCCTGAAAACCACCAAAAAAGTTGATCCCGTCTCCGGTTATTCACATCACCCCGAAACTACCGCCCCCGTATCCTATCGCTACATAAAAGTCTTTTTCACACACATTTAAGCAATCGTATCAGGTGTACGGGGCGTCGCGCGTGCTATGATTGTCATTGCAAAAAAACCACCCAAAATTCCGCTTCCGACACGCGTTAGTACCCCGAGAAGTGGTCGCTCGTTATTTGACTCACCGTTGAACCCGAAAATAGCCGGGAATCGCCGCGTAGCGGTAAGGCGCAAGTCACTCATTGCCAGATCAACGGTTTTAAAACCGCTTTCGCGTAGCCATCGTCGGACCGCGCCGCGGCTGCTAAACCGAATGCGACTTCGTTCGTAATCATGTATAAAGCGCAGGTCCGCGAAATGCGATTTCCCAGACAATCGTTTCCTCGTTACCGAAATATGTTCATGATTCGGCACGGCCGCCACTAGGTACCCTCCGTTATCCAAGCAGGAAGCACACCGCTTTACCACTGCAACAGGATCATGAAAATGTTGAAGAACATGGGGAAAAACAATGCATCCGAATCGATTGTCACCGACCAGATCAAGCGCTTTGTCGAGGTTCGGCGGAAGCACGTGAATGCCGCGAGCGGCGGCGCATGATCCCACCACGGCGTCCACCGGTACGGCGTAAACATCATGACCGCGCTCTCGCAAATACGCTTCGGTCGCGCCGTCGGTACAGCCGACCGACAGCACTCGTTCGCATTGCGGTGGAACGCACGCCGCCAAATCAACTCTTGGACTCTCGAAATACTTTTTATCGAAAAATGAGTGCCGCAGTGCGGTACGAGTTCCCACCAGCCTTTGCGGCGAAAGACGTCCTTGTTGTACATCCGTAAGCGCCCGTATCTGCGTTTTCATCATTTCTTCACTAATGCCGCAACGCCCCACGTACGCATTG
>WJJU01000647.1 GCA_014729595.1 Chitinivibrionales bacterium | reverse complement strand
TCTCCGGGCATTTTACCCAAGAGTGATCCTTTGCCGTGCACGACTTCATCATGCGACAACGGCAATACAAAATTTTCGTTGAATGCGTAGAGTAGACTGAAAGTAAGGTTTTCATGATGATATTTGCGGTGAACGGGATCCTGCGACATGTACTCCAAGGTGTCGTGCATCCATCCCATGTTCCATTTCATACCAAAACCCAAGCCGCCGGCATAGGAAGGGCGAGAGACCATGGGCCATGCGGTAGACTCTTCGGCAACGGTCTGGATGTCGGGATACTCCTGGTAGGCCATTTCATTGAAACGGCGTAAAAACCATATCGCCGCCACGTCCTCGTTACCCCCGTACTCATTGGGTATCCATTCGCCCTCTTGACGGGAATAATCGAGATAGAGCATGGATGCCACTGCGTCGACCCGCAGTCCATCGATGTGGTATTTGTCCAGCCAGAACAAGGCGTTACTTATAAGAAAGTTGCGCACCTCGTTACGATCATAGTTGAAGAGATAGCTTTGCCAGTCGGGGTGAAACCCTTTACGGGGGTCGGCATGTTCATACAGATAGCTGCCGTCAAAGAAGGCCAATCCGTTTTCGTTTGAAGGGAAATGGGAGGGGACCCAATCCATAATCACGCCGATACCGTTTTGGTGGAGGTAGTCAACCAGATACATAAAATCTTGAGGGGTGCCGTAGCGGCTGGTCGGCGCATAGTACCCGACGATCTGATAGCCCCACGAGCCATAGAACGGATGCTCCATGATCGGCAGGAATTGCACGTGAGTAAAACCGGTATCCTTGACGTATTCCGTAAGCTGCGGGGCCATTTCCCGGTAGGTTAGCGACCGGTTACCTTCCTCGGGCACGCGCCGCCACGACCCTGGGTGGACCTCGTAAATCGACCACGGCGAATCGAGACGGTTATGCGCCGAACGCTCGCTCATCCACCCTTCGTCGTGCCATTCGTATTCCAAATCCCGGATCACCGAGGCGGTGAGAGGTGCGATTTCCCAATAAAACGCGAAAGGATCGCCTTTGTCGACGGTATAATTTCCGTAGCGGGAAACTATATGGTATTTGTAGAGATCCCCCATGCGCGCACCTTCGATTGTCCCCTCCCATATTCCGGATTCATCCCACCGCGGTCCCAGGCGATTGGCCCCCGGGTCCCAATTGTTGAACGAGCCGATAACCGATACGCTTTCGGCATTCGGCGCCCATACCGCAAAGTCGGTCTCGTTCCCGCGCGGGTGAGAGCCCAGCTTTTCATAAAGCCGAAAATGATTACCTTCCCGAAATAAGTGAATGTCAAGTCCGCTCATTCTTACCGCGCCTGTCATGACGGCCGACGACTCTTCCGTTCCACCATCGTTCATATAGGGCTCGATTATCCCGGATGCGGGTTGCTTTGGGCGATTTGAAGCCTGAGAGCGCTTCTTTACGGTGGGGCGACGGGGGGTGGAGGATCCCTCTGGTTTGCGCGCTTTGCCGGTTTTCTTATTCATAAGATTACCACACCTTTTTATTGTGAGAGAATGCTTTGGATCCCTTTCATAGGGACGGCGGCCCAGGTCGGGCGATTATTGAGTTCATACATAAGCTCATATACCGATTTTTCGAGCAGAAAGACATCAAGCAAAATACGTCTTTGCGGTATCCCTTTGGGCAGTATCGTCGACGTACCGACGGTATCGCTATAGCCCCGCATGAACGCGCCGGCCGTATACGTATACCACGGAGCCACCCAGTGCTCCAAAATGGAAACATCTTCGGCGCGCACCCGCCGCTCCAAAAGCAACGTTCCATACACGGCATAATGGAAAGAGCGTATCATTCCCGCCACATCCTTGAAGGGGGAGTATTTCAGTTTCCGCTCCGTCACCGAACGAGCCGGCTCGCCTTCGAAATCCATGATAATAAAATCATTGCCGCTTCGCAAAACTTGCCCCAGATGGTAGTCTCCGTGTATGCGGATTTTCATGCCGCCGCTTTTGACCTTTGTGACCGCTTTCAGGCGTGCTTGTATCGCATTCCGTTGCGCCGATAGTCCCCGAGCCGGCTCGTGAAATTTTGCGGGAAGTCGCGATAGCCTTGTGTCAAGGGTTTCAAGCGCGCGCTTCGCCAACGCTTCCATCGCGCTATAAAGGTTTCGCTGGTATGCCGTATCCATCGGCTCGGGAGCGAAACGGGGATCGTCGGTTCGTGAGCCAAGCGCAAGGTGCAGCTCCGCGGTGCGCCGCCCGAGAAGCGCCGCCATTTTCAGCGGTCCTTCCCCGATCAACGCCGAGAACGGAGACGGAATTTTGTCGAGCGAGATTTCAAGAGGCGAAGGGGGGAAGGCGTCGAAAACGGGCTTGGGTTCTTCGGTAAGAATGCGATCGAAATAGTGACCCGCGGCATCGAGAAAGTAACCCCACGCTTCACCGTCGGCGCGCACAAAACTCTGCATTATCGCTACGCTGGTCTCATCTTCGGGACCGGAGCGATAATCAATACTACCGGCATAACGGGGGGCATGGGTAAACCGCGTCTTTTGAGTTAAAAAGCGAAGAAGTTCCACTTCGGGATTGGCCCCTTTATCGAGCTTGCGATAGATCTTGAGAAAGTACGAATTACCAAAGCGTATCGAGGAGTTGCTCTGTTCGGCTTTTAGTAAGTGAGAGGGTGGTATGTCGCGCTCACCGGCTCGTTTGGCCAAATCTCCGCCGCCTCGCCGCCCCACCAGGCTTCCGTGTGTACCCCGACGCCGCTTGTTGTCGGCCATAAGGCGAAATAGTGTCTGGTGAAAAGCGCTGTCCGCGGTGCTGTCGTAGAGAATACCGCCGGTCTCCTCCGTTTCTATTACCCCGATGATTGTATGCGGTGATTGCTCGCGTATAATATCGGCCACTTGCTCCCCGGCGTAGGAAACCGGCAACAAATAGGTCTCTTCCCCTCCGGTCGTGTAAAGAATCCGCAGAAGCAAAATGGTCCGAAAGGTATCGGCGGTGTCAAAGCGTATGCTTTCGGCTATATGTAATGACTTGATTTTTTGGGATTTGGCGCCAAACCACCGGCACATTCGCAAGTAACCAGGCAATACCACCTCTTCGAGACTTTGGCGCGGCTCCCCGGCAAGTATCTCTTCGGGGCGGTGCTCAACTCTGATGGTGGGCATCATTTCGCGGTCGAAAACACGAACGGCCTGCCGCGATCGTTTTAGAACGAGCCAAAAATGAGTGTGCGGAGCAAGCGTGAGCATGTAAGGTCGTCTTCCTATTATTCCGAAAAGGTTGCCGCTGAAAGCTTCCTCCGGCACAAAGCCGGCATAGTCCGAAAGTTCGAGCGCCGCGATCTGCGGGAACGACGAAAGATTTGCGACAACCAGCACCGATTCCCCGTTGTAGCTTCTGAGAAAGCTGAGTACCTTGTGGTTGTCAGAGCCGATAATTTCGGTGTCGCCGCGATTCAGGGGCGTCAACCTTTTACGAATAGCGATAAGACGTTTCATCCACCACAATAGCGAAGAGAGGTTGCGTTCCCGGGTCTCGACATTTACCGTTTCGTAATGGTATTCAGGGTCGATTACGACGGGAAGGAAGAGCTTTTGCGGATTAGCGAGAGAGAAACCCGCGTTGCGATCGGGACTCCATTGCATGGGCGTGCGAATGCTGTCGCGGGAACCAAGGTAGACATTGTCGCCCATCCCGATCTCGTCGCCGTAGTAAATGACCGGCGTGCCCGGGAGCGAAAAAAGCAATACATTGATAAGCTCCATTTCTCGCCGGTTATTTGCGCAAAGCGGCGCGGGTCTTCGCTGAACATACCCGTCACATTCGGCGTAAATTCCCGGGGATCTCTTTTCGGCGGCTGCACCCGCTTGCTCTACCAGCTTCACGGTTCGACCGTCATAGCACCGAAGCGATGCGATCCATTTACCGGCGTCGGAAACGGGCGGAGTTGAGCCAAGCAGCTCGACAATCGGAACACTGTCCTCCGAGCGTAACGCCGCGAGCAGTCGGGACATGAGTGCAAAGTGCGAAACCATGTGGCATTCATCACCGGCACCAAAGTACGAAGCGGCTCGGTCGGCTCGGGGTCGTTCCTCGGCAAGTAGTACTTTCCCCTCGTGGCGGCGATCAGTGTGGCGTCGAAGGCGCCTGAGAAATGCATGCGTTTCGGGAAGATCCTCGGCGTTTCGCTTTTCGGTTTCGTACATGAAAGCCGCCGCATCCAACCGAAGACCGTCCACTCCCACGTCGAACCAGAAATCGACCACCCGAAGGATCGCACGTTCAACCGCTCGATTTTCGTAATTGAGATCGGGCTCGTCGGCACGGAAGCGATGTCTGTAATAGGCGTGAACCTTCGAGTCCCATGTCCACTTGACGCCGGTAATGCGTTCGTTTTTAGGCTTAATGTCGCTCCACACGTAATAATTCCGTTTCAGGCTTCCGCGTGGCGCCCGCCGGGACCGAGCGAACCAAGGATGCTCGTTAGACGTGTGGTTGACGACCAGTTCGGTTATAATTTTCAAACCACGCTCGTGCGCGGCGGCGATTAGTTCCCGAAAATCATCCAAGGAGCCGTAATCGGGGTGAATATTGGTGAAATCGGCGATATCATACCCGTTGTCACGGAGAGGCGAGGGGTAGAAGGGAAGAAGCCATATTGCGGTAATACCGAGTCCGCGAAGGTATTCGAGCTTGTCGGCAAGGCCGCGAATGTCCCCGATACCGTCATTGTTGCCGTCGGCGAACGCCCGGATGTCGCATTGATAAATAACGGCGTCTTTGTACCAGAGGGAGACCGTATCTGCCGCTGTCTGCTTCCGCAATGCTTCCTCCCCAAGTCACTAAAGGTAATAATCAAAGTCGAATTCACGCTTCAAACGCCGACGCAGTCTGAAAATATGAACCGGGATGATGTGCGGGTCAAGTTCGACATAGTTTCGCTCTCCTTGCCAAACAAATGTTCCCCCGCCAAGAACATCGTGCATTAAGTACGACTGTTTCGGGTCTATTCCCAGTTCTTGAAGAGGAACCGTCACCCAGCCCGATTGACGGTGAAAAGGATCGAGGTTGACAATGACCAGAATGGCGCCGGTGGTATCGGGGTTCACCTTGCCGTAAAAAAGAAGCATGTCGTTGTCAACCCCGTAAAAATGAGTATTCCAGGTTGTCTGAAGTACGGGGTTTTCGCGTCGAAGGCGGTTGATGAGCGTCACCAACTCTCTGAGGGTATCGGGGTTATGCCAATCCCACTGCTTGATTTCGTACTTCTCGGATTCGTAGTATTCCTCGCGATCGGGGAGCGCTTGGTTGGTACAGTGCTCGAAAGCCGGACCGTAGATCCCGTAGTTCGATGATAGTGTTGCGGCAAGCACCAATCGCAGAATGAACGCCGGCCTTCCGCCGTACTGAAGAAATTCGGGAAGGATGTCGGGCGTGTTGGGCCAGAAATTGGGTCGAAAGTACTCCCTAATATCGCTCCGAACAAGCTCGTTGATATATGTCTCCAATTCGTATTTTGTGTTGCGCCAAGTAAAGTAAGTATAGGACTGCGAAAAACCGATCTTCGCAAGGCGATTCATGACTTTAGGACGGGTGAACGCTTCGGCGAGAAAGAAAACGTCCGGGTGCCCGCCGCGGACGCGGTCAATGAGCCATTCCCAAAAAACAAAGGGCTTAGTGTGCGGGTTGTCGACCCTGAATATGCGTATTCCCTTCGCCATCCAAAATTCCACAACGCTTGCCAGCTCTTCCCACAGCTCCCTCCATTCCGCGCATTCAAAATTGAACGGGACGATATCTTCGTATTTTTTTGGGGGATTTTCGGCGTATTGAATTGTCCCGTCCGGACGGTGGCGAAACCACTCC
>WJJU01000646.1 GCA_014729595.1 Chitinivibrionales bacterium | reverse complement strand
TTTGAATTTATCTCCTGAAGCAGTAAAGAATTCTCGCTTAATCGGTGCAAAATCTTTTCTGATATAGCATAATATTTTGTCATAGGTTACGCTCTTTTCTCTCGCTTTTAGTTCCACACGATAGCATTGGTATGACCCTACAACAGTTGTATCGTCGAGAAGCCTTGCGATATAATCCTTATTGAGATTAACATTAAGCAGATCTCCGAAGGAAAAGTCACTGCCCCCCATCAACTGCCTGGACCCTATACTCAGAAACCGCTTTTGCGCGTCAAAAAACATCCATAGGTTATCACCATTTTTTAAAAGTGCGTTATTTTTATTCCGCGGTGGATACGTATAATAAAGCACCATTTTATCTTCACCCTTCAGTGTGCCTTCCAATCTCATTTCATTCTTTTCTTTGCCTTTACGAAACACCTTTATTTGCAGACCGATCTCCGCAGAATTACCAAAAAGGATTTCATCGGATTTTCTTACTATCTCCGAAGGCCGGATTTCCGTATCGCCCGCGAAAGATACCGCGGCTAATAGAAACGCAAACAAAGTATATCGAGTATTCATTTTTTCCTCCTTGAGCATCGATTGTGAGTCATTTCATTTATTGTAGCGCACGATTAGCATAGCGCTATTCAGCCCACCCCTGCCGGTTGCTATTTGCATTGTGTAGTTAACATCTTTTTCTAAGCTTTTGTTTGGAGTCACATCGATACCCAAATCATCTCTTAGATTTTCACAATTTATGGTCGGTGGTATAATTCCGTCTCTCAGAACAAGACAATTGGTTGCGGCATCAAATGCACCCGCCGCGCCAAAGGTATGTCCATAAGTTACTTTTGGGCAGCTCATATTGATTGCCTTTATTCGTTTTCCGAATACCGACTTTAGCGCGTTGGCTTCCCGAATATCATCATCCCTCCGCGCCATTCCATCGAGATTAATGTAGTCTATACGTTCAGCCTGCAACTCCGCCCTCTCCAAGCAGGAGCGAATCGCTCTCTCCAACCCTTTACCTTTGGGATCATGCTTTGAATGATGGTAGCCGTCACAGTTACTAACCTGGGCTAACAGTTCGCCATATATTGGAGCATTTCTTGCCTTTGCATGCTCGAGCGTCTCTAATAAGAGAAAACATGCCCCTTCACCCAATACGATTCCGTCCGCATCGATACAAAAAGGCCTATAAGCGCTTTCGGGGTTTTCGTTATTCCTCGAGAAGAGATTCGCGGCGCAATAGCCAACGTACCCATACGGATACAGCCCGGCTTCGCTTCCTCCCGCTACGGCACAATCGATTCTATCCAAAAGGATTGCACGCCAGGCGTTTCCAATTGCCGCATCTGAGCTTATCCTATCCGCCGTATAGGTTTTGCTCATACCTTTCAGCTTATAATATATGGAAACCTGGCCCTGAATAGCAGCGTAAAACCAAGCGGTGGCTTGAAATTGACTTACCTCGCTCCAACCTCTGCGATATAAATTGTAAAGCTCGCTTTCGCCAAATCCAACGCCGCCCAAGCAATTTCCTACAAATATTCCGACGCGGTCTTTATTCATTCTTTCTAAATCTACACCTGCATTCTCAAACAGGTCTTCTGTCGCCGCAAGAGCATATTGGCAAAAAAGATCCAATTGACGGGTCAGCATAAAAGGAAACTTATAATCTTTAACATTAAAATTTGCAATTTCACCGGCCATGCGTGTTTCGAATCCATGGCTGTTGAATTTGCTAATGGGCTTAACAACACTTCTACCCCTCGTAAGTGTATCCCAAAACCGCTGTATGGTTAACCCCGCCGGGCTGATGGTTGAAAGCCCCGTGATCACGACTCTTCGCTTCATAGATCCACTCTCTAAACTTTCTTGAGCACTAAGGTAGAATGAATGCCGGAGAAACCGCTTGCATTCTTTAATACACAGTTAACCGCCATTTCGCGCCCCTGATCAGGAATGTAATCAAGATCACATGTTTCATCTTTTTCGACTATATTCAATGTCGGCGTTACATAGCCATGTTTTATGCCTAAGCAGCAAGTTACGAGTTCTACTGCCGTTGCGGCTCCAAGCGAATGCCCGAGTACCGATTTCAATGAGCTTATTGGAATCTTATAGGCCCTTTCCCCGAATACTTTTTTATAGGCGGCCGTCTCGCTTGTGTCATTTTGTTTGGTTCCGCTACCATGTGCGCTTACATAATCCACCGACTCCTTATTGACTCGAGCATCCTTTAAAACCATTTCGATGGATTTTGCAATATCCGTCCCTTCCGGGTGTAAGCCGGTCATGTGAAGGGCATTGTTTATGGA
>WJJU01000645.1 GCA_014729595.1 Chitinivibrionales bacterium | reverse complement strand
CCGGTGAACCTATGAGCAAGAGCAATCATCATGTATACCTCCTCATTGGCCAGTCCAACATGGCCGGGCGAGCCCCCATCCGTGAAAAAGACACGAATCCACCGCGGGAGCGTTCTTTTCTTCTTGATATCAGCGGGGAGTGGGTCAGGGCCGAACCCCCCATGAACTGGTATTCCACTATCCGGAAGGGGGAAGACAAGCAGAAACTCTGCCCTGCCGGCTCTTTTACCCGAGAGATGGAAGAAAAAAAGGCCGGCGTCTCGTTCGGCCTTGTCGTGAATGCGCGCGGGGGAACAAAAGTCGGGCAATGGCAAAAAGGCGGCGACTATTACGATGAAGCTGTCCGTCGAACCCTGCAAGCGATGGAAACGGGTGTGCTGAAGGCGATACTTTGGCATCAGGGGGAGAGCGATGCCGAAAACGAAAACTATGTCGATACGTTGGCTATGATGATCAACGATTTTCGACTGGATTTTGGCGACGATTCAATCCCGTTCATTGCCGGGGAATTGCTTCAAGAAGAAGGACTCATGACTTTCAATGAACGCCTTGCAACCTTACCGGATATCGTTGAACACACGGCGGTCGTGAGCAGCGAAGGATGCGAGCGCATTGTCGGCGACCGACATCCCCATTTTGACACCGAAAGCCAGAGGATAATGGGCGTGCGCTATGCGGAGGCGGTTATAGAAATGGTTTACGGCGGCATTTCATCGATAAAGTCCCCCACGACTCATCAACCTGTTCGCCGAATAGCTCCGAGTTCGGACGACGCACCTCATGCCATAAACGGCGCCCGTGCACCTTCCCGGAGCACATCCTCCCCCACACCGCTCGTTGATCCGAGCAAGGGCGTTATTCTTAAGATTCGTTCGAGCGAGTAGCCGTGGATATCCGCCAACAAACTTTTCGCTCAACACAATACTAAAAAAAAAAAGAAGAATCGAACACGGCACCCTAACCTTCATACGCACTAATTTAAGCCGCAAGCCGGCAGGAAAGTCGCCCCACCGTGGGCTCCGCATATTCCCCGAATGGCTAACCCCGCTTTCATGAAGGGACCGGTTTCTTGTTCGTGTATGCACCAAGCCCTGATCGCGGGAGCCAACCATTGCTATCAGTTATCCCACATACTATCTTCGTTTCATGCACCTGCGCCGGCGCCGGTCGGCCGGTACGGGTAGAACCCGGCATAAGACATGCAAGTACCTTGGTTCAGAAAGGTTCCATCCGGGATGACCGAAAAAACGCCACATTTCAACACGATTATTGTCGGCTCAGGCCCCGCGGGACTGGGCGCAGCATTCCATTTAGCCGTCAGCGGCGGCCATTCGGTGCTGATTGTTGAAAAAAAACAGGTCAGTTCCGGGGGACTTCGCAACGATTGTAAGCAAAACTACACCTATCCGGTAGGATTTCCCACCGCGCTTTGGGATGAACGTGAGGCTACGGAGCTGTTGATCGAAGTTGCGGGGATACTGAAGCCGGAGTATCAGTCACGAACCAATATCGCGAGGTATGTCACCCGCGCCGCTCGCCTTGGCGCCAAGCTTCTCGAGATTCGGCAGGCACACGTAGGCACCGACAAAGCCGTTGACTTGATTCACGGCCTGATCGAGCGTCTTAGGCGCATGGATGTCACGGTTGCACTTCAGACCGAGGCGATTGGTATCGACCACGACAACCACCGCCTTTGGGTTAACCATGCGCCCGGCGCTTACGAATACAACAATCTTATTTTGGCTCCCGGCCGAGGCGGTTTCGCATGGCTTCAGAACTGCATGAGCGGCCTGGGAATCGACTACGTCGATAACGTGGTCGATGTCGGGATACGAGTTGAAACGCGCGAACGAAACTATCCAATAGTCCGAGACTATTACGATCCCAAGATATTGTTCCCCAACGGCGTTCGCACTTTTTGCACCAATTCGCGTGCGGCCTACGTCGTCCGTGAGCGTTACCAAACCTACTATTCCGTCAACGGTCATTCGTTTTCGTCGGCCCACGAACCCAACGGTTTGGTGAATTTTGCAATGCTCAAAACGATTGGGCTTACCGACCCGGTTGCCGCGGGCCAACAGTTTGGAAGAATACTGGGCGAAATGGCGATGAACCTTGCCGGAGGCAAACCGATGATGCAACGCGTCGGCGATTTCCGACTCGGCAAACGCTCAAAGCGAGAGACGTTCAACGAGGACCTCTATGATTTTGCGCCTACACTGGCAAGCGCCACGCCGGGAGACATAAGCTTGGCGGTTCCCGGAAAAATTCTTCGTGATATTTGGCGTGCCCTAAAAATGCTCGACACCATCGTCCCGGGTGTACTTCACCCCTCCACCATACTTTATTACCCGGAGATCAAGACATACGCCAACCGACCGGCCTTTATAGACGAATATTTTCGGGTCAAAAACGATTTATACATGATCGGCGACGGAGCGGGAACCAGCCGCGGCATCACCGCCGCCTGGGCATCGGGAATAAGAGCGGCAAAAGGAATTCTTGCCGAACGGAAAGTTTAGCGTGTTGCAAAATCACCCTGCGATTTTCACACCCCGATTCCCCCCCTTATCTCCAACCACTCAATCCGCGGTATCCCGTTTTACCCTACTATCAAATCGTTTCGATAGTTCCGCACCCGTCAAAAACCTAAAAGAGCCCACTAAGAAACGTGCCGCCCCACTTTTAGTTTGCGTGACCGATAACACCGCTTTGCGGATATGAAAAGGTTGCCCACGAAGCGTATATCTCAATTACTCCAGCTCAGAACACACTTACAGCCGGCATACAAATTGCTCACCTTCAAAGCGCAAGTATAGAGGTATTCAAAGCTCCATGGGACCGCAAGCAAAAGGGAGCGAACGTGTCTGATCAATGGGTGCTGACTTATGACACATGGTCTCCACGCGAAGAGCCGGTGCGTGAGGCATTGTGCACGCTTGGAAACGGGTACTTTGCCACCCGTGGAGCCGCCGAGGAGTCAACCGCCGATAGAATACATTACCCCGGTACATATTTAGCCGGTGGTTATGATCGACTTGCCTCTCATGTGGACGGCAGGATGGTGGAAAACGAAGACCTGGTAAATTGGCCCAACTGGTTGTCGATGTCTTTCAGGGTTAACGATGGTACGTGGTTCAGAATTGAGAATTCCGAGGTGGTGGCGTTCAAGCAGTCTTTGGATATGCGATCGGGAGAATTGAATCGTCATGTCTTGATCCGAGATACCGAAGGGCGCATGACCCTACTCGACAGTTCCCGCATCGTCCACATGTCACGACGACATATTGGAGCCTTGCGCTGGCGCATAGTCCCCCGGAATTGGTCCGGGACATTGACGGTTCGTTCGGCAATCGACGGAACGGTAGAGAACTCGGGTGTCGAGCGTTATCGGGATCTTCGCGGCAACCACTTGGTAGCTTTGGGCTCTGAAGGAGCATGTGGTGAGTGTACGTGCTTGGTAGTAAGAACAAAACAATCACAAATCCGCGCGGCAATCGCCGCACGGCTGCATGTCGATTATCCGACGGATCGTATCAAGCGCAAAACGCACCAAACGGAAGGCTACATTTCGCAAGAGGTCTCTCTGGAGGTCGAAGTTGGACAGGAGGCGACGTTCGAAAAGGTTGTTGCAATACATACCTCAAAAGATGTTGCGATGTCGGAGCCTTCGTTCGACGCTCGCAAAGAGGTACAAAGCGCGCCGGATTACGAACAGTTGCGCCGTAGCCACGCCCGCGCGTGGGAACATTTATGGAAACGATGTGACCTGTCGGCGCTTGTGGACGCGGAAACGCAACTCGTGCTCCGTCTTCACATATTTCACATTTTGCAAGTAACCTCGTTGAATCTTCTGGATGTCGACGCCGGCGTCCCCGCCCGCGGCCTCCACGGTGAAGCCTATCGGGGTCATGTGTTGTGGGATGAATTGTTTATCTTTCCTTTTCTTAATTTTCGCATGCCGGTACTCACCCGTGAACTTCTCCTATACCGCTACCGTCGCATGGCTCAAGCCCGGCGGGCCGCTCATCACGCCGGCTTCCGCGGAGTAATGTTTCCATGGCAAAGCGGAAGTAACGGTAAAGAAGAAAGCCAAACGCTTCACCTCAACCCCGCCTCGGGGCGGTGGATTCCGGACAACACCCATCTTCAACGCCATGTCAACGCCGCGATCGCCTATAATGTTTGGCAGTACTACCAAGTAACGGAAGATACGGAGTTCATGTGTCTGTTCGGGGCCGAGATGATTCTCGAAATAGCTCGTTTCCTCGCATCCCTCACTGAATACAATCCATCACGCGACCGCTATGAGATTCACAATGTCGTCGGTCCCGACGAATACCATACCCACTATCCGGGCGCCGATTCACCGGGCATCAACAATAATGCCTATACCAACCTCATGACCGCATGGGTATTGTTTCGCGCCGATGACGTACTCAGCGTGGTTGACGACCAACGTCGCGCGGAGCTTATCGAAGCGTTGGAAATAGACAAAAACGAGCCCGGTCACTGGCGGGCCATCGCCGAAAGAATGTTTATTCCATTTGATGACGCCGGGCACATAAATCAATTCGAAGGCTACGAGAAACTCAGAGAGCTTGACTGGGAGGATTACCGTCGACGCTTCGGGGACAATATGCGTCTCGATCGTATTCTCGAAAAGGAGGGGGATGATGTAAACCGTTACAAGGTCGGAAAACAAGCCGACGTGCTCATGCTGTTCTATCTTTTCTCGGCGGAAACACTCAAGGATTTGTTTAACCGGCTCTCGTATTCTTTTGACCCGCGAACGATTCACGAGACGATCGCCTTTTATGCGGGGCGCACCTCCAACGGTTCCACGCTCAGTAGATTGGTCCACTCCTGGGTGTTGGCCCGTTCCGATCGCGGGCGTTCATGGCGGGAATTCAGAAGAGCGCTTATTGCAGATTTTCGTGATGTCCAAGGGGGAACGACGCCGGAGGGTATTCACTTGGGCGCAATGGCCGGAACGGTCGACCTGGTCCAGCGAGGATACACGGGATTGGAGATTCGCAACGATACGTTATGGTTCAATCCGCGGTTGCCCGAAGACATCGGCGGGCTTCGTCTTCGACTCAGGTTCCGCTCGCATCATTTAAGCTTGGAGCTTGATCAGAATTCGATCACGGTGCGCGGGAAAGGACCCGCCAACCGCTACATGAAATTGGGGCTGGGGGGCGAAGTATACAAACTGAAAGGAGAGTGGACCAAGAGTACCGCAATACCGAAACCCACACATGAACCCGTATAACGGATATAGCCACCGACGAAAACATTACGGGGCTATACAAAAAAAGCAATTCATGACCGGCACAGGTCCGGCAGCGATACGGAGGCGAGCATGGAATTACTGATACTGATACTCAACCGCCCGGAAAGTCTTCAGCGAGCCGTTTCGGCGCTACAGACGGTGGAGGTGAACAACATCACCGTTTTGGACAGCGAAAGCCTCGGCCAGTTCATTGGTGAATCGGGCGAGGATGACGTCATGTCGGGGGCGGTGGGCCTGCGACGCAGCGCCTCACATACGATAGTCGGCGCCATTCGCGACCGGGATGAGTTCGAAGAAATCAGGTCTTCACTGCTGCGAAATGAGGTTGATCTCGACAGCCCGGGAGAAGCATTGCTTTTAACTTTGCCTATCAGGCACATTTCTCACGAATGGTGAGGAACAAACATAAGCAGTCGTCCCGGAGACGGGAAAGTCGGGGCTCGTTG
>WJJU01000644.1 GCA_014729595.1 Chitinivibrionales bacterium | reverse complement strand
TTACATAGCGAACCCGTGAAGTGTCACCGGCAACGCTTACGACGGCGTCGAGTTGCGTTTGCCGGTATCCATTACGAACCTTTTTGCCGTTAATGGATTCTACCTCTATAATACGCTCCCGAACCGGTTCGCGCAAAAGCTTTTTTCGTGCCGCCGCCGCCCAAGCCGCATAACCTCCGTCGGGATATCGAAAACTCTCTCGGTCATAAAATGCTAAATATCGATACAGCGCACCGTCATTAACCGCCTCAATCCACAATTTGACGGTGCTGTCGCTATTTGACGGTGAAGGCTTAGGTGTGGAAGGCGAAGCGGGTACGGCATAACCGGCGGAGGTGCTTTCCGGTGTGGACTCGACTATTGCAATGGGGGATGATCGCCGTGCGGTCGTCGCCGACGGCGCCACTTTTTCGACCCATTCTTGATTTTCGTGCGGGCGGCGCGACTCGAGGACTATGCCCGCCGCGGTGAGCAGCGCCAATATTCCGGCAAGTAACCAAAAGGTTTTGCGCCTAAGAACATGTTTGAGAAAACTTGCGCTCAGCCCGACGGCACGAGGTACCGTTACCGTGGCGGTGCGCAGCAGCTCTTTAGCGCCGTTTTCGACCCGAAGACCAAACTCGCGGATGGAATGCGGCTTCGTTTCGTCTTCGTAGGAGTAGCGATATGAATAGTAGCCGTAGTAGCCGTAATAGTACGGATAGTAGCCGCGGGAGTGCGATACGCCGTTGAATAACCCCCCCATTAGCTTGGTGCCGATTCGGCTGAGCTGACTCTTGGCTTGCCGTGCGGCTTTGAGCGGCGTCCATAAGGCTCGCATTACCATCACGCACCCATCCATCTTCGGCGCCATCGTGATTGTATCGCTGACTGGAAGCAAGGCGGGTGAATCAAAAAAGATAATGTCGGCGTGTGACCGAATATCATGCACCAGCTCGTCGAATTTCCTGGTTCCAAGCAATTCAGCGGGATTATGGGGTCGCTCTCCCGAAGTAATGACGAATAGGTTGTCGTGATGCGTGGGCTTGATTATCTCCGCCAAATCTTTTTCGCCTATGAGGTAGTCCGAGAGACCGGTCTCTTTGGGAACATTTAGCAATTGGTGGATTTGGCTTCGTCGCAAGTCGGCGTCGATAAGTATCACCTTCTTGTCGTCCATTGCGAAGGTGAGAGCCAAGTTGGCGGCCAAGGTCGTTTTTCCCTCACCCTTAACCGCACTGCACATCATGAAAACCTTGGCCCTATGCGAGGCACCCAAATGCTTTAGGTTGGCACGTACGGCCCGAAACGGCTCCAGTACCGTCTTGAGCATTTTCCGATTGTCGCCCATCAATGATTCTTCCGCATCGATGAGCGGAACCAGCCCAATCAGAGGTAGCTCAAGACCCCGCTCGATATCGTTCGGGTCCTTTAGGGTTTGATCAAGGTATTCTAATAGAAACGCCAACGCGATGCCCAATACGATGCCGACAAACACGCCGGCAAGGACACTCGACGGTTTTTTGCTCGAAATGGCGTTTATTGGTCTCGTGGCCAACTCAAGGATTTTTAAATCCGTTTCTTTGGAATCCCGGCGGATCTTCGCTTCTTCATAGCGCGTTTTAAGCATGCGGAGTGTTTCGAGAAGCGATTCGGTTTCCCTCTGAAGGTATGCGTACCGCAGTTCCAGGGAGGGAAGCGCTTTGAGCCCGCTGTTTAGCTTCTCTATGATCTGCTCCTGAGCGGTCCGGCGGGCTTCGAGCGAAGAGATTCGGATCGATTGGTTCACAAGGGTTTCGAGCAATGACTCACGAATCGGGTTTTTAACAAAAGTTTGACTGACCGCTTGTTCCGTGATCTCGCTGCCCATTGACTGCTTTATCTGTTCGATCTGCTGGGTGATCGTTTTGATTTTATAATGGTCGGGGCTGTATTCGGCCGATAAAGTGCTGAGTTGAAGTTCCAGTTCGGCCAGTCGGCTTTGAAAAGGATTTTCGTAAGTCATCGATTGAACAACATTGACTTCCTGCCGCCCAATTTGAGAGCGCAAACCGTTCATCCGCTCTTTTGTTTCCAAAAGATCCAATTGGGTTTTTTGCAGCGAAAGCTCCATTTCGGCCAATTTCGACACCAAAACATTGGCGTCACTTGACAACCTGACCATTCGGTTCGCTTCTTTAAATTCGCGAAGCGCGTTTTCTTTGACGCTTAGTTGCGATTGGAGCTTGTCTATTTGTGTTTCGAGCTTGAAAATGAACCTGGTGTCTTCCTGGGCGTTGACCTCCCGCCGGTAATCGATATAGGTTTTGCAGAGCCGGTTGAGAACATCGCGTGCCGTTTCGTCGTCGGCGTGACGGTAGGAAAGCTCAATTATGTCGTTTTTTTCGCCGTTGGTTTCGCCCTGACTTATGGTGAGGCCTTCGCGGATACCTTCGACACTTACCGTGCCGTCGAATTCTTCGATTACTCGCCTGAGCACGACATTGGATTTGAGAAGCTCCAGATGAGTGTTGAAATCCTTTTCTCGATCGCGCCAGTAGACCCAGTCCGATCCTTGGTCCAGAATGTCACCCCTGTTGGGGCGAAAAAGGACTCGTGCTTTGGCAGTATAGTAACGCGGGGCTTTGAGGTACGAGAAGATCGAAAACAAACCGGCTATGATAACAACAGCTACAATGATTTCTTTTCGGCGGAGTATGACACCGATATAGCGGAAGAGGTCGAACTCTTCTTCCTCCTCTCCTTCGTGAGTACTCGCGGCCGGCTGAAACGCGGCGGGCCCGGCGTTCGTCGGGTTTCCCGCCCCCGGATGAACGCTATGAATCGCGGCCGTGGGGGACGGCGCCGTGGGCGCAATAGAAGTATGGGCGTAGTTTGGATGGGGATCCGGCGACGGTGAAGGGCCGAAACGAGGTTGCCGAGGTAACGTGGTATCGGCCTCCTGATGACCGGATACCGACGCCTGTTGAGCCTCGGTCGTTCCGGCGGCGGTGTTATCCGGACGGTGTTGCCCTCGAGGGTGTGCGCTTTGCGCCTCCCCCTCATTCATGCGGTGGATTATCTCACCCAACTTGAATTTTCGCGGTCTACGTGTATCCATCAGCTATGCTTTTCCAGGTCCTCGAGAATCACCTTCAGATCCTCACGTGATACTTCCGGAAGCTCGTGAGCGAATGCGAACGTAAGGGCTAGCTTGCAGAGTCTGTTTATCTCCCGAGGAACCCCGCCGGTGGTTCGAAAGATATACTCATGTGCGGGACCGCTGAATATGCTTCGTTCCGTGAGTCCGGCTACCCGAAGCCGATGTTGGATATACTTGACGGTGTTGTCGTAATCGAGATTATTGAGATGGAATCGTAAAAAAATGCGTTGATTCACCTGCGGAAGCGCCCGAATTTTTTCGCGAAGTTCAGGCTGACCAACCAGGAAGATGGTCATGTAGTTTATGGTTTCCGAAGAGATATTGGTCAGACTCTTTATGGCGTCGATAGTTTCGGCCGACATTTGCTGCGCTTCATCGAACACTAATACCAAATGCCTTTTTTCGGCAAATACCAGGGTATCCACCATTTCTTTGAATCGGCTTATTAGAAGATAGCGATCGCCGCGGGGAGGCAATAGGCCGTCGGTCGATTCGGCGCGTATGTCGCGGAAAGCTACCCGCTTTATGATATCGTATAGAATGTCGGTGAAAGGGAAATGGACATTCTCGAATCCGATCACCTCGAAGTCGTGGTGCGACAACGAACTAAGAAAAACATTTTTGGTAATCGTTTTGCCGGAACCCACCTCACCCGTCAATAGTCCCATATTCATATTGCGGTCGTGAACCACATACAAGAGTCTATCCAACGCCTCACGATGATCGTCGCTTTCGAAAAAGAAGCGCGTATCGCAGAGTTCTTCAAAGGGCTTTTCACGAAGGCTCCAGTGCTCCAGGTAGCTCATCCGGGTGCCTCGCCTTTCGTCAAAGTGCGCAGATTACGGGTGATTGCACGAAAGCATTCCCGCGCGGCGGCGGCATCATCCATCGTGACCACGGGGCGCATCGCTTTCTGCGATTTTCTCATTTTGGGGTCCTGAATCACGTAGCCAATGTAAAACAGATTGATGCTCAGGTACTTCTTAACTATATCGGCAAATTTTCGCCCCGCCTCCACATCTTCTCGTTCTCTAACCATATTTATCACCAGAAATGTGCCGCGGCCGGCCAGCCATTCTCTGGCGCGTTTTGTTTCTTCCGGTGCCTCCCGCTCTACCTGCGATAAAAGCTCCTCAACCGAATTGACCCCTCCCTTCGAGCCGGGATCGGCGAATCGATATAGTTGGTGACGGAAAACGGACTGAGGGGCAAAAAGCCGCGAAAGGCCCCGCAACGTTGCGTTTTTAAGAAATCCGTAAGCATTTTCGATGGAAGTGGGCAAGCTGTCCGATACGACAATGCCGAAAGGAAATGCCGCAAAAAAATCGGTCACGTTGGTGTCGGCGCCCGCGCCAAGATCCACAAGAATGAAATCGGCGTCTAATCGCCCAATGTTATTGAGAAGCTTCCGTTTTTGAGCATACTTTGGATTCGCCAGTCCAAGAATGTCGCTTGCTCCGCTGATAAGCCATGAATTGGGCACCATTGTTTCCACCGCCACCGCGGACAATTCCTTGACGCGTCCGCCAAGGTAGTCCGCCAAGGTGAATTTCGGCCGTCTCACACCAACACAGAGGTGGAGATTGGCACCTCCCAGATCGGCGTCGATAAACCCGACACGACTTCCCTCGGAACACAAAATCGCGCCAATATTGGCGACCAGGGTGCTTTTACCAACTCCCCCTTTTCCTCCACCTATGGAGACAATTACCGGAGAACTACTGGAAGGCATCTGCAACGGAGGCTACATCTTGCTAAGCGTATTGATGCCGATAACTATGGTTACGGTCGTACTGAGCGCCGTGAGGACCGTGTTCAACAATCCCCAGGGAATCTTGAGCGAATCCGGCACGTAGAGCGTATCACCCGGGTACAGCATATACTTATCTTTGCCGCCGCCGGAATATATGTCCTTTGTTATCACATCCACCGTCGTTCCATCGGCTCGGATTATTTTTACCATCCTGACCTTATCGTTTAACAATCCCCCCGAAATGGCTATGGCTTTGATCAAATCGACCGGCTCGTATATCTCAAATTGCCCCGTGTTCCGTACCGCTCCGATGATATAGATCTTGTTCGCATAATAAGATTCGATCGATATCGATACAACCGGGTTGTTCACGTATGATGCCAGTTTTCCCTGCATGATTTTGACCAATTGTGCCGGCGTAAGCGATGCAACTTCCACCTCACCGATTACCGGGTAGTTAATGCGCCCGTCGGGACGAATCTTGTGTTGCCCAGAGAATTCCGGATGCTCAACCACCTGGATCGATATGACGTCGCCGGGTTGAAGAATGTACTCCTCGACCTGTGCGACGGTGGAGAGCAGCGGAAGCAGCAGAAAAACCGTGAAGATAGGTGTTCGGATCATGTGCGTTCCGGTATCTTGTCCTCAAGTGCCCGTTTCTCCGGCTAACCGGATGGAAGGTGCGATACTCTCATCAAGTTCTTAGTATACACTTTCAGCAGGCATCTTAGCAACATATTATAGTATAAAGACATTTTCACAACGGCCGATAAAATATGCAAATGAGTGATTTAATCAATCCTTTTTATTTATATCGGCTCATAACTTCCAAGAGGATAGATGCTTACGCAAATTCCCATAATTACCTTCACCACCCAGTGAGCCACATCCTTTTTGGCACGGCTAAATAGCGGCATTTTTCACCCCAACAAAACATTGCCGGCACGATTGTTTTTCACGGCAATGTTCAAATATACTTCCGGCTAACCGCATACAACAGTTTGAAGCCCAGGGACCGCCGTGAATACATGCCGGCGCTTTTCGTTTTTTGGGGCTGAATTTGTATTATCATGGGCCCGCACCGCTCTCATTTTCCGGGAATTCCGTGGGTTCGTATTCCGCGGCATGACTGTCCGACAGAGGAAAGGTAGTTTCTTCCGCCTCCCCGTAATTTTTATGATTATTGTTCGCCGGTTGCTCAATTTTTTGAGGGCTCTCCGCACCTATTGTCGCTTCCGCCGTTGTTTGGCTTGGCGGAGAGCGTTTTCCGATCACGGGAAGTTGCCTCGATTTGGGGCTCGATGCTTGGGATGACGCCGCATTGGGAACTGTTTTTTTAGCGGATTCCGGTTCGGTTTTGGCTGAAGCCGACGTGTCGGCGAAAGCCTTTTTTTGAGTGGATCGCGCTACGGGCGTCGAACTCACCGAAGGGCGGGGCTGCTTCTTTAGTGCCTTCGTCGTCG
>WJJU01000643.1 GCA_014729595.1 Chitinivibrionales bacterium | reverse complement strand
TCGGGCCACCTCGCGACGAATAGGGTCAAAACTTGAAAGGATTACCGCTTCGGGCGTGTCATCGACTATGACATCGATCCCCGTCGCTTCCTCGAACGATCGAATATTGCGCCCTTCGCGACCGATGATGCGCCCTTTCATTTCATCGTTGGGTAAGTGAACCACCGCCACGGTCGACTCTACGGTCGTATCGGCGGCACAACGCTGAATGGCCTGGATCACGATCTCTTTGGATTCCCGCTCGGCGTCGGTCTTGGCTTGATCCCGTAGCTCTTTTATCAGTTGTGCATTCTCGTACCGAACCTGACCCTCCAGGTTTTCGAGCAAAATTTTCTTGGCTTCGTCCTGTGTCAAGTGAGAAATTCGCTCGAGGCGTTCGTTTTGCAGACCGATCAGGCGGTTGAGTTCGACGTCTTTGGTTCGAAGTGACTTTTCTTTTGTTTCGAGGAAACTTTCGCGGGCGGTGAATTCGGCTTCGCGCTTTGACACCGTATCTTCGCGGCGCTTGAGATCAAGTTCGGTTTCTTTGTTGCGCTGTTGCTCGGTGCGAATATTTTCCTTTTGGCGAGCTACTTCCTTGTCAAATTTTTGCTTGGCTTTGAACCACTCATCCTTTGCTTCCAGGATGGCGGTTTTTCTTTGCAGCTCAGCCTCCTTGCGAGCCTCGGCCAGAATCAGCTCGGCCTCCCTTTCCGCCTCCTGCTTTCGATTTTCGACATATTTGCGGTCGGTTATCCTCCGCCACGTCAGGCCGACCGCAAACATAATCAACCCGACAGCCACCGCCGCAACCAAAGCGGTCACTACTTCTATGCCCATGAGTTCCTCCGTACGATAGTTTTACTGCGCGGTGCACCGAATGCATGATTCGCCATAGTGATCCCCCGCGGCGATAGCCGGGAGAACCCTGCAAGCGAAAAACGAAACGGCCCATGTATTCCGTGCTTTTCATAGGATATTCCGATCCGGACGGCCGAAACCGCCGAGACTTTTATGCGAAGGTGAATCGAACCATGAAGTTAACACCCGCAACAACGCCGAAACATAGCTGCGGTCGCGTAAGAGGGCATACTGCAGGTAAGGCCACGCCACCCGGTGCGATGAAACTACCTTAGGCGGCGGAGCAGGTTAACCAAAGACGGGGTGCGGACCCCCCTGGATGCGAGTAATGCTCACAACGTATTGTCGATATGCCGGCTGATCTTGGATGCGATTTCTTGAATTTCGCAGAGCTGCTGATTCGCCTCATCGAACCTGGAACGATACTCAAACAACTCACCGGCAATGTTCAATGCAGACAAAACCGCAACTTTCACTTTATCCCGTGAAGTAAGGCTTCGCTGAAGCTCTGCCATCTTCCGATCGACGTAGTCAGCAATTCTCTTTGTGGTTTCGGCATCAACGTCGCCTTTTATGGAGTACTCGTCTCCACCAATATAAACTCGAACGCTCTCCGCCTCCCCGTCCATACAACCCCCGGCCTGCAGGCAGGATGCCGCTCCGGCCCTAACTTACCGCTTCGAGCTTGCTGATAATGGTTTGAATTCTCTCCGCCGCGGAATCCAGCTTGTTCTGCTGTTCCGCCGAAGCACCACCGAGCCTCTCAATTTCCCCTTTGAGTTCTTGATTTTCCCGCTCGAGTTCTCCCATTCTGCCATTCGCTTCGTCAAGCCTCGTCTGAAGCTCATCCCTTTCTCTGCGTGCCGCGTTGTACGACTCGATAAGCGCGTCAATCTTGCTTTCCAATTCCGTTATGAATTCGATTGACAAGTCTCATCTCCTTTGCAGGGATTTTCTATGGTATCGTGTATTGATCAAGCTAAAAAAGATACTTCCGCCGCCATTTGAATAAAGCCAGATGACGGTGCTTTGGTACCTCGATAGTAATATAACGTATTTGAGGTGTTCTTCACAAATACTTGCACCGGCCGGACACCTCCGCGCCGGCCGGTATCGCACCCTCTGAGGCGTGAAGCCGTTCAGCACCACAACCGTGGATAGCGAAAGCTAAGTTCGCAGCTCAGCGCCATATCGGCGCTTAGCCGATCCAATTATTTTATCGGCCACTCGATCGGCTTCTTTGTCCGACAAGGTCCGGTCCGGCGCTCGAAGACGAACTGTATAGGCAATACTCTTGGTTTTTTCGGCAACCTTTTCGCCCCGATAAAGATCGAATGGTTCCACCGCCTCGATAAGTTCCGAAGCCCCGTATATTTCTTTAACGAGAGCAGCCGAATGAAGCTCCTCCACAACGACAAAGCTGAAATCACGTTCGATCGCCGGATAGCGGGGGAGCGGCTTATAATCAGGCCGCGGAAGCCGCCGGGCCAATAACTCGGTTACATCAAGCTCCGCGTAATAGACCGGGCCGGCGATGCCGAACGCCGCCAAAATTTCTTCGCGCACTATTCCCAGACAACCCTCCACTAAGCTCTCGCGCGACACCCGGGCCGATTCATAACCGCACCAATGCGGCGCGGCATCTTGGTGCGAAGAGTACTCGAGATCGCCGAGTCCCAACCGACCCGCAAGAGCATTAATTACTCCTTTAAGCGCATAGAACGAGACCGTCTTCGGGCTCGTGTTCCAGGTAGCCGGCACAAGCTGCCCCTGCAATAGAATCGCGAGCACCTCACGCTCTCGGGGAAGTGTCGTTCCCTCGCGTGCGGCGAATACCTTACCGATTTCGAACAGATGGCTACTCAGCGTACGGTGGTTGATATTGCGCGCCGTCACCTCCAAATGTGAGCCGAGAAGCGTGGTTCGCATCTGGGCCATATCGGGAGTCAATGGATTCAGCAGCTCAACCGCTTGCGTATTCGGTGTCAGCAAGCTCCGTATTTTCTCGGAAGTAATGCTATTGGTTAAAACCTCGTGCAATCCCAGGCCCGCCGATGCTTCGCGCACCTTTCGGCGCGTTTCATCGACCATGTCCGAAGCTCGGGTGATCGTGACGGACGCCTGATCCTTTATCGGGATATTGTCGTAGCCGTACAACCGCCCCACCTCTTCAATAAGATCGGCCTCAATCGCCAAATCATGACGGTAAGCGGGGGGGGAAAACATCATAATCCCCTCTTCTTCGGCAACCTTTTCGATATTGAGCGACTGAAGCATCCGAGCGATTTCCGCCGCCGACAATTCCACGCCCAGAACGCGGCGCACCTGAGTCGGTCTAACCGGAATGCGGCGAGGCTCCGGCTTGCGGGGGAACACATCGATAACCCCCGATACCACCTCGGCCGCGGCCAATTGCCGCATGAGTTCCGCCGCCGTATCGAGTGCGTCCCGTAAGCCGTCCTTGGGATCGACCCCTCTCTCGAAGCGGTATGATGAATCGGTGGAAAGGCCCAATCTTTTCGCGGTTGTTCTGATGGTAACGGGATCGAAAAAAGCGCATTCAAGGAACACGTCTTTAGTATCCGGGCCAATTTCCGTATCGGCGCCACCCATAATGCCGGCCAATGCAACCGGTCGTTTCCCGTCCCATATCATCAAATCGCCCGCCTGAAGCTTTCGCTCCGTATCATCGAGGGTCACAAAGGTCCGCCCTTCTTCGGCATCCTTGACTTGAATTGTTTTGCCGTCGATTTTGGCATAGTCAAAAGCATGCATGGGCTGCCCGAATAGAAGTAGGATATAGTTTGTGATATCAACAATGTTGTTGATCGGCCGCAGACCAGAAGCACGAAGGCGCTCTTTGAGCCACCGAGGGGATTCCCCGATTGTTACGTTGCGTATGAGACGGCCCATGTACCGAGGACATCCCCGCGGATCGTCGATCGATACGGTTATATGTTTTGTAATATCCCCGCCGGCTTCTTGCGGATGAAGCGCCGGGCTTTCGAGGGGGAGGCCCAATTTCGCCCGCACTTCGCGCGCGACACCAAGAAGGCTGAGGCAGTCTCCACGATTAGGCGTGATTTCAATCTCGATTATCGAATCGGTGGAGATAATCTCTTTAAGCAGCGTACCGGGCGTGGTATCGGCCGGAAGCTCCATGATGCCGGCGTGCTCTTCGGAAAGACCGAGTTCGCGCTCCGAGCAAAGCATGCCGCGTGATTCCACCCCCCGAATCTTTGCTTTCTTCACTACCAGGTCATCACCCAGCACACACCCCTCCGGCGCCAGAGCCGCAACCATACCCACACGCACGTTGGGTGCACCGCAGATAACCTGCAACTCCTTTTCACCTCCCGCGGTGACGCGGCATAATGACAGCCGGTCCGCATTGGGATGCGAGGCAACCGCTACCACCGACGCCGCAACAACGCCTTCAGGCACCTCGCGTTCTGCGACCGAAGCGACCTCGAGACCCAACGAGGTAAGCAC
>WJJU01000059.1 GCA_014729595.1 Chitinivibrionales bacterium | reverse complement strand
TCGTCACCATTACCATCGTTCGGGGCAGTCTGTTCACATCCCATTGTTTTAAACGATAAAACATCTACGGTATCATTGGTGACTACCGGATCACTCGAAACCATCGCGACGGTGTAAACGTTCAATTCCTCTTGCACACCCAGTGCATACCCTCCTCTTAAAGTCGCCGTTTCGCTCACGATTCGGCACTTCTCGTTAAGGGCAAATTGTACCCGAAGTCCAAGGAGCCCCTCGGCTCCGACAATGCGAAGCCGATAGACGGGGTAACTCGAGCCCTGCTCGTTTGATCCCTGAAGTAAAACTTTACACCGATCAGGTGCTGATTGGACACATATACCAAGACCATCGCCTTCTACAATGGCCAGAATCGCGTCCTCCAGGGATACCCGGCCATCCAGACTAAGATCGGCATTTTCTTCACACTGAGCCTGGTCGGAAACTGCGCAGGCCAATACATTTAAAGGCGAAGGGCGAGATATCGGCTCCCCTACTCCAATCTTGCCTCCGTTAGTTCTACTTATCAGCACCCCGTTCCGACTATGAATCTCCGCCTCCGCCACCCCCAACTGAACGCTCCGCCCCATTTGCGCGGAGCCGCCGACCGCGAACACCAAACGCGTCAATTCGAGTCGCCCGTAAAGATGCTGAACCGAACGTGCCCGAGCCTCAACGATCACTTTAATCGCAGGCTGATAAGTCGCTTCGTTGCGCAAAGATGAAGTGGATTCAACGGTACTACTGTCCCACGCAATATCCCAGGAATTGGACGTCCCGCTTATGCCGACAAAAGAAGCGGTAGAGGTCCGAGGAATATGCAGCTCAAATCGACAGTATACCACCCCTTCATCGGTGTGATTAACCATGACCACCGGCACTTCCACTTCCGTTCCCGGCAGCCCCTGGACGTCGACGAGCCCAATATTGACGGCCCAGTCGGAAAAAGCGCCCTCGGTACCCGAATCGTAGCCGTCGGTATTATCGCCCGGAGCCGCCGTCGAGCCGAGGAGAATAACACATATCACTATGCTGACTATTTGAGATAAGTTGCCGCTTTGATAAACCATACCAGCAGCAGAAAGCAAGCATTGCGCCACTTCCAAATGCTGAATACGGCGCTATTTGGCACATCTGAAGCCGCGGAAGTCCCAAGTCCGGGACTGAGAGTCCCAATCGTGAGACTCATTACAACTGCCGGTTAGTTCCGCCACTCGCCGCAAGATAGCGAAAAAAAGTACTTCGGCTCAATCCTAAACGTTGAGCGGCACGATCTCTGCTGCCACCACAGGCATGGATTGCTCGCCACAGCAGCTTTTGCTGAAAAGCCCGCATCGCCGCATCGTATGTAAGGAGAGATTTGTCCAGACCACCGAGATCAACCGTAACCAGCGGTCCTTGCGACGCCAACACACCCTTGTGGACCGTGGCCGCCAGCTCTCGGACATTTCCAGGCCAGTCATGAACGGCGATAGCTTCAAGAGCATCAGGATGAAAGTCCACGATTTCTTTGTGTGGATACATTGATTTGTACTTTTCCAGAAAAAAGTAAGCCAAAAGAAGACAATCGTCTTCGCGCCGGCTCAATGGTGGAAGCCTCAAGCAGTATTGATTGATGCGATAATAGAGGTCCCGTCTGAATTCGCCCCGCTCGACCATCTCGGAAAGGTCCCGGTTGGTTGCACAAATTATGCGGACATCCACCGACTGTTCATCGGTAGCACCAACCGCTCTCACCATGCCGGTTTCGAGCGTGCGGAGCAATTTGGCCTGAAGCCCGGCATCCATCTCCCCAATCTCATCAAGAAAGAGAGTACCTCCATGAGCGGCCCTGAACAACCCCGCATGATCGCGCACAGCCCCGGTAAAGCTCCCTCTTCTATGGCCGAAAAGCTCTGATTCCATCAATTGGCCCTGAAGCGAACTGCAATTGATTACCACAAACTCCCGACCGCTTCTGGAACTCTTTCGATGGATTAATTGCGCAAACAGATCCTTTCCGACTCCCGTCTCCCCTTCCAAAAGCACGGAAATGTCTGATGCTGCAAGGGAATCGACACTTGCCAAAAGATCTTTCATTACCTTGGATTCCCCTATTATGCCCTCATGTCTACCACTGCGTGCAAGACGGCGAATCGAGGCGTGCTGTTGCGATATGTACTCAACGTGATTTATCAGCATTGCTACAACGCTCGCATATACGCTCAACCCGTCCAGATCCCGCGGCGAAAAAGAATGTGTCGCTTTCCGTGAGCCGAGATAAATTATCCCATTCATTTTGCCGGCTACCTGAAGGGGACAGCAGAGCACCGAGCTAAGCCGCAAATCTACTATACTTTGAGAGCCTGCAAGTTGAGGATCACTTAGTGCATTGGGAATGCAAATTCCTTCACCTTTATGAAGCACATTCTGCACCACAGTGTCGCTGAAGCGCTCCTCCGCCGGTCCGCTCGCCGAAGACACAAACACTCGCGGCCTTCGGTTCTCATCGAGTGTAAATATGAAAGCATCCGTACCGCCAATCACCTCGAAAAGAATCGAAATGGCCTTACGAAGCAGTGAGCGCAGATCACGCTCTTTTCCCACGGCCGCGGCGAATCTCCCGAAAGTGTTGATGAAGTTGTCGGCGGACACATCGAAAGACAAGCGCGTATCCGGTTCGGTATCCACAATGATCGCCGTGCCGCCTATTTCGATCCTGTCTCCGAGCTTCAACCTTTGGCTCTTAAGCTTTCCACCGTTAAGCCGTACCCCCGGGTATTTTGCTACGGCTCGACAGCACCCGTCGCAAAATTCCAACTGCAGCGCAATTTCCGGAATGCCGGCCTCTTCCACAACAATATCGCCCTCCTCCGAGCAGCCGACCACCACCATCCCTCCGTCAGGACGAAACACCTCTGATTTGTGGTTCCGGAATATGCGCAGCAGATGCATTGACCGTTGACCTCGTTCTTCGTTCGACTCACGGATCATTCGCAACTTCCCGGGCCCGCTTAGTTTTCCGGCTTTTCGGCGTCACACAGCACCCCGCGATCCACCTTGAACCGTGATAGTTGACAGCATAACGGTACATGCGCCCCGTCAACCCCCATACGAATATGTATGAACAGGCTTTCCGCGGCAAAACGGGAATCGAATGGATACTCGAGCGTATCCGCCGTATCGAAGTATTTGTGCTTATGAAAGAAAGAGATATTATTGTTCGTTCGTGCGATGCGCAGAGTTCCCGCGGATACGTCGCGCGCCGTTTCCTTTACCTCGATTCCGCCTTTACCGTACACGCCATAAGCCATGCCGTTATGAAACAACCGAAAACCGGCGTAGTAGGCCTCCCGATCAGGTTCCGCCAATAGATCCAATGCATCCGGACTCCGCAAAACTATGAAGTACCACTCGAAATCCGATCCCGAAGCACCAAAGCTGTATTCCAGACTGCACGAAAAATCATCACTAAGAGCATATTTGCTGCGCATTCCCGTGGTTGCGGGGGATGAATCGGAAGCACCGTCGAAACAAAACTGAAGCGTTGTATCATCCCAGACGCGGTCTATTTTCGGAATTATAACTTCCGCCGTATCTCCCCAATCGTATAGCTCCCAATGCGCTTTGTTGGGAGGGTATTGATCAAAACGGTCAAGCACTATTCTGCGAACGGCATACGGCAATCCCACCCCCTCCGCTATGCCGTCCCCAATAACCCATTCGCCCTCATAGACAACGCCC
>WJJU01000642.1 GCA_014729595.1 Chitinivibrionales bacterium | reverse complement strand
GCTGATCAGCTTCTCGTTCGTGCATTTTTTCGTCACCACCGCTGTTCTCAAAATCCGCAAGTTTGCCCACCGAAAGATTTCGTGAGTCCCGGATAGAAAGGTAACTATTGACACTCGGCATAAAATGCGGCAACGGATTGATCGAGCCTTCTTCACCCAAAGACAGCACGGCCTTATCGACCAGCCATAGGGCAACCTCACCGCCGACGGGGTTGCCTTTCCAATCTTTGAGCGTAATGGTTACAGGCAACGAACTTCCCGGATTCGCGGTTCGTTCATGATCGAGTTCGATATCGATGATATTCGCATCGGGTTTGACGGTTATCCAGGTGGTATTCGCCACCGTCTTTGGTTTTCCCGGATCGATCACCGAAGCTTTCGACACCCTTTTGGCATTGGCGATTCTTGGCCGCATCAGCACAAAAGATACGGGAATTTTGGGGATCATTTCTTTTCTAACGGTGAAAGAATAATTTCCATGCCCTTTCGATATTTGCACCCGATCGTATACGACGGCACCGTCCGGTTCTTCGCGGCAGGCAAGAACCGTCGCATTCTGAAAGGGACTCTTCAAAAGTATTTCCGCCGTTTCGCCGGCAATGTAGGAGCCCTTATCCGGGACGGTCTCGAATACTTTCTGCTCGGCCTTCTTCCAAACCACCGCCTTTTCGCCGGCCAGGAACAGATCAACACGAAGCGTTTGTCGGCGGCCCAGTTTGTCGTTACTCGTGATGTCGAGAATATACACCCCCGGTTCCATGTTCGCAAAGGCGACGGCCGTTGGCGCTTCCGTCGTGACGATGTCTCTCTCCTCAACGATCCCTATTTCTTCCTCGGTAATGTATTTCGGATCTCCTTTGGAAAAATCGGATTCCTGAAGATAGCTGTTCCAACGCATTTTCTTGAGAGCCACGTGCACCTTTTGGTCCGGCACGGCTTTTTCATCGATGCCAATCGCTGCTATAGCGGCCGAAATTGTCGATCCAACCGTTATGTAGCGCTTCAGCTTAGCACCCAACATAAAAGCGGGTAACGCAACCACACTGCGGGTATCCGTAGCGGTTTGCCGATCGACGTCGGTGACGGTGGCCTCGACAATGAACTTTCGCGGATTTGCGCCTATGGTCGATGAGGGTTGAATGGTGGTTGTCGAAGCCCCGTTTTCGTCGGTCTTGGTATGCGAATCGAACGATGTATTCTCCGAGGTGCGCGCGGCGCCGCCGTACCGGCTGTCCGAAGACACAATGTAGTCGCTCCATTTTTTCAATCGCCGACTATAGGGATAACTGTTGATCCGCCATCGAACATCGGCATCGACCAATCTCCCTCCGGCATAATATGATGCCGTCACCTTCATCGAAAAAGGCCGGTCATTCGGCACAATATCATCGCCGTGAAGCTTGACCTCGAATTTGGGAATCCGATATGCATCAACTCGAAAGGTGGTGTTTGCCACCTCCCCGCCATATTCGTTTTTCCCCTCGGGATTGTAACGTACCGAAATGCTATACTTCCCCGTCACGGCAGCTTCCTGGAAAAAATCAATCGAGAAGCTTCCGTATTGATTAACCCCGACCTGGTAGGTGAAATACTCCGACGGACTTCGGATTGACATTTCCGCGGTACCGCCCTTGGGAACGGAAATAGTTCCATCGACGATTTCTCGAATATATCCTTTTATGTGGACGGTGTCTTCCGGCCTATAGACGGGACGTTCACTGCACACAAATCCGGCCCGGACGATATCGGATTGCTCCACTTCATGCTTCCTCAGTAATTCCTCGAGCCATCCCCTCGTTTTTCCGTGCCAATGGTTATTGGCATATTTGTCCGGAAGGAATTTCCCTTGCGGCTCGAGGACCAATACATCACTGGCCTTTTTCACAACGACTCGTCGCAAGCTTTTCGACTCGTCCTTATCGTAAAAACGCCCATGCGCAAGCTCCGCCCATCCTTCGTTGTCGGTAACGACCTTTTCAATGACCCCGAAAGTTTTCGACTTTTTGCCCCGTATGCCTTCAAAAGAAATCGTTGCCCCCGCCACCGGGCGCCCCGTTCGAAAGGACGTCACCGCGAAATGGGTTTGGTGCTTACTCGTCACGGTTGTAAGGCACAAGTCAGTCACCATCACCTTAACATAGTGGCGTTTCACCGAGCCGTCCATTTTCCGAAAACCCAAAAGATACGTACCCGGTTTGTCTTTGCCCGCAATAGTCTCGAATTTCTTTTTCAGATCAAGGGTTTGCTGTGTCTCGATTTGGCCACGACCTACATCGATAACCTCCGAATAATG
>WJJU01000641.1 GCA_014729595.1 Chitinivibrionales bacterium | reverse complement strand
TGGATGGATGAACGGCGTGAGCTGTCCCCCGAAAATCGCTACATTTTGCAGCACACGACGCAGAGAACACAGGCGTTTGTGGATGAAGTCGTGTATCAGCTCGACGTAAATACGTTGCACCGCGCACCCGCCTCGACACTGGCTCTCAATGAAATCGGACGGGTCAAAATCACTACGGCGAAACAATTGTTTTTCGATCCGTATGACCGAAATCGATGGACTGGTGGGTTCATTCTTATCGATCCCAACGATTTTCGCACCGTTGCTTCGGGTATGATTCGTTACTCGTCCCGGAGCACTATCGATGAACTCAAAAGAAAACAGCGGCACCGACGACTCGAAGACAATCCCCCTTCCGCCGAGATACGGTGGGACCCCGGGCTGGTGGCTCTCGAAGACCGTATTCGTAAAAACGGACATAAGCCTCTTTGTGTTTGGCTGACGGGGCTGCACGGGGCCGGAAAGAGCGGTATTGCTCAACGGGTCGAAAAAGCGCTGTTCGACCGCGGCAGCCACGTTGTGCGTCTTGACGGAGAAAATGTCCGCTACGGTTTGAATGGTGATCTCGATCATACACGCGACGATAGAAGAGAACACATTCGCCGGGTGGGGCATCTCTGCCGTCTACTCTATGATTTCGGCAATATCGTCCTTTGTACGTTCACCAGTCCCCATCGATCGGATCGGGAATCGGTGCGTTCGCTGTTTCCGGCCGGCGCCTTTGTGGAAGTGCACGTAGATGTCACGCCGGCACAGGCGGAAAAACGGGACGGCAAGGGAATGTATGCAAAAGCGCGTCGGGGAGAACTTCGCGGCGTAGCGGGTGCGGATGTGCTTTACGAAGCCCCCACCGAGCCGGAGATATACCTTGACACGGAGCAATTCGACGTGGTAACTAACGCCGAGAAGATTATCGGTTTCATTTCGGCGATTATCTGATGTCCGACGTCGCCGGGGGCGGAATGAATGCTTGACCATTTTGATGAGTTGACGGGAATCTTTGGTATTGGTCGGCCTCTCGATCTTTTGCCTATCCTTGCGCCTCGGGGGATTGGGCGGCCGCCGTCCATACTCGGGTTGGCGCACCAATGAACGGTAGTGGCTTGAAATTGCTGAATCGGCGGAGTCGCTCGAGGTTCCGGTTGAATACAACGAAGCGCTTCTTTGAGTATCGAATCCGACTACCGATATGACTTATAGGGAATGAGTGGATGAATGCGGTAACACACGCGGGACGGATGGTCGGCGCCGGGGGCTTAGTGGCGTTTCCGACGGAAACCGTATATGGGCTGGGCGCCGACGCATTCAACGAACGTGCCGTCGCACGGATTTTTTCCGTCAAGAAGCGACCACGTTTCGATCCGTTGATTGTGCACATAGCTTCACCGGACCAGTTGGCGCTGGTTACGACTGGGGTGCCGGATACGGCGAAAAGGCTGATCGAGGCGTTTTGGCCCGGCCCCCTGACCGTTATTGTCGAGAAGAGCCCGAAGGTGCCTGAATTGGTCACCGCGGGACTTCGGGGTGTTGGTGTCCGGATGCCGGGCAATCAAATAGCGCGGGATCTGATTGCCGCCGCCCAAACGCCGATCGCCGCGCCCAGCGCCAATTCATTCGGCGGTGTCAGTCCCACCTGTGCCGACCATGTACGCGCCGATCTGGGGGAGCACGTGGATGCTATAATCGACGGCGGATCGTGCACGGTCGGCATCGAATCGACGATAATTTCATGCATGGGCCCCGAACCGGTTTTGCTGCGCCCCGGCGGTATCGCACTGGAGGACATTGAAAAGCATGTCGGGCCTGTTGACGTTCCGGATCAAAATGAATACAAGCATGCTTCGCCCGGACGCATAGGCAGGCACTACGCACCTCATACACCGGTCACGCTTGTCGATGCTTGCCGATGTCCTCCGGTGGGAAAACGGACGGGATTGCTTTCTTTGCGGGAAACGGGTATCGAGGGCGCCTTTTATCGTGTAGAAACGCTTTCTCGATCAGGAGACCTCTCGGAGGCCGCCTGTAACCTCTTTTCGGCGTTGAAAAGTCTCGATGCCCCCGGGGTTGATTCGATAATGGCCGTACGTGTACCGAATACCGGCCTCGGACGGGCGATTAACGACCGGTTAATGCGAGCCGCGAAAAAACACGATAGCCGTGTGGACGTTTGACAAAACCCGGACCGCCATTGACGAAGAATCGCGGGACAGGTCGGCGGGTGAAAGCGCCATACGGCGGGCGGCGGCCGAACCGCGGCATGATCCGCGCCGGTAAACCGAAAGGAACTGTCGCATGAGAATCGATGGAATCGGGCCTCAACGCTCTATAGATCACGCGCGCATACGCCGAAACGTCGCCCCCGGCGGTAAAACACCTTCGTTTAAAGATACGCTCGCGACGTTCCTCGGCGATGTCAATGCATCCCAGAAAGCCGCGAGTGAAGCGAAAAATCAGCTTATAGCCGGGAAGATTACCGATGTTCATCAGGTGATGAACAAGTCGGAAGAAGCGAAAGTCGCTTTCAACATGCTGATGGAAATTCGCAACAAGGCGCTTGATGGGTACAACGAAATCATGCGAATGAGATTATGACAGTAGCTACAAGAGAGTATTGTCCCGAGGAGAATGTACGGATGGATTGGCACGCTGATTCGATTGAAAAAGTACTTGAGCATTTCGATTCGAGCCTCGACGGCCTTGGAACCGAGGATGCCCGGTCCCGCCTGGAAAAGTACGGATACAACAAGCTTGTCTCCGAGGATCAGTCAAACGCCTGGCGGCTTCTCTTGTCGCAATTCAAGAATGTTCTTATTATTATTCTGCTTGCGGCGACGGCGCTGTCAGGGCTTTTGGGCCATGGTATCGAGGCCGTGGCGATTTCGGTGATAGTTCTATTCGCCGTTCTGCTCGGTTTTCTTCAGGAATTCAGGGCCGAGAAGGCGCTGCGGGCTTTGAGTGAACTGGCCGCCCCCGCGGCAAAGGTCTTTCGTGGCGGTAAAGAGGTCGAGGTTCCCGCCTCCGAGATTGTGCCGGGCGACGTTTGTCTGCTTTGCGCGGGCGACAAAGTTCCGGCGGATGCCCGGCTGTTGCATTCTGTTAACTTGCAGGTAGAGGAGGCGTCGCTGACTGGGGAATCCGTTCCCGCCGAAAAGAGCGAAAGCTTTGTTGCGCCCGAAGATGCTTCGCTCGGCGATAGACGGAACATGGTATTCTCCGGGACCGCGGTGAGTTACGGACGGGGAAAAGCCCTCGTGACGGCCACCGGGATGGAAACGGAGCTGGGTAAGATAGCGGGGATGCTCCAGGATATTGGACGGGAGAAGACGCCGTTACAGAAAAATCTCGACAAGGTAGGAACGACGCTCGCTCGCGCGGCCGTCGTGATCGTGTTTTTAATCGTTGCGCTCGGGATTATTCGCGGCCAACCGCTGCTCGAGATTTTCATGTTCGGCATTGCGCTCGCCGTAGCGGTAGTTCCCGAAGCGCTCCCGGCGGTTGTTACCATTTCTCTGGCTCTGGGAGTCCAGCGCATGGCGAGGCGTCATGCGCTCATGCGACGATTGCCCGCGGTGGAAACCTTGGGAAGTACGACGGTGATTTGCTCGGATAAGACCGGTACCTTGACAAAGGATGAAATGACCGTTAAGCAAGTTATGGTTTCGGGAACCAGGCTTAACGTCGGTGGAACAGGCTACGTCCCCGAAGGCGATATTACCCCGGCCAGTCCCGGCGAAAGCGTTCCCGCGGCGCTGGGGGAACTCATACACGCCGGGGTGCTGTGCAACGACGCGCGACTTACTCAGGATGAAAACGGTGCGTGGCGAATAGGCGGCGATCCTACCGAGGGGGCGCTTTTAACTCTGGCCCGCAAAGCAGGCGTCAATATAGAAGAGCGGCGGGCGCGGTTCCAACGGATCGACGAACAACCTTTCTCATCCGAGATGAAGCGGATGGTTACGCTTCATGAGAACGACGCATCGAAGGTCGCCTATATAAAAGGGGCGCCGGAAGCGGTTATACCCCACTGCGCATATACGAAAACGGATGACGGTGCTGTGCCGCTGGATGATGCCGGGAGAGCGAAGCTTCTCGATGAAGCCCATCGTATGGCCGAGGGCGCGCTCCGGGTTCTCGCTTTGGCTACCAATACTGTAAGTGACGTTGCCGAGGCGGAGCGGGCGGCGGTGTTTCTGGGGATGGTGGGCATGATAGATCCGCCTCGTAAAGAAGCCGGGGAGGCGGTGGAGGAGTGTAAGGAGGCGGGCATATTGCCGGTGATGATAACGGGCGATCATCCCGTAACCGCGCGGGCGATAGCGCGCGAGCTTGGTATTCTCACCGATGGAATCGTCGTCACGGGAACGCAACTGCAGGCGATGAGCGACGAGGAACTCCAAGGGTCTCTCGACTCGATTCAGGTATTTGCGCGCGTTGCGCCCGAACACAAGCTGCGCATTGTAAAGGCGCTGCAAAATAAAAAACACGTTGTCGCAATGACCGGTGACGGGGTTAACGATGCTCCCGCGCTGAAAAAAGCGGATATCGGCGTATCCATGGGGATCACCGGCACGCAAGTCGCGCGCGATGCCGGCGCAATGGTGATTACCGACGATAATTTCGCCTCTATCGTATCCGCGATTGAAGAAGGCCGGGGTATCTACGAAAACATCCGCAAGTATGTGGCATTCATGCTATCGCTGAACATAGGCGAGCTTATTCTTTTAGCGTTGGCCGCCATGTTGGGAATGGCTTTGCCGCTGGAAACCCTTCAAATTCTCTACGTCAACTTTGCGGTCGAAGGGCTTCCGGCAATGGCGCTTGCGGTCGATCCCGTCAGCAGGCGGCTCATGAAAAACAAACCACGTGATCCCGGGCAAGGAATTTTCTCCAAGGCACTGCTCAATATTATTATAGTGGGAGCAATCTGGTCGGCCCTGGTCAATTTTATGCTCTACAAATGGCAGTTGTCCATTGGCGCGCCGCTCGCCCGGGCGCAGGCCGTTACATTCATTTCGCTTATCCTAATCCAATTTTTTAAAGTGTACAGTTTCCGCTCTAAAGATACCAATATCTTGGCGGAAAATCCATTCAAGAATAAGTGGCTCAATCTTGCAATAGTAGTTGAAGTGGTGCTTTTGATAATTTTGCTGTACGTGCCGTTTCTCCAGAATGTATTCGGTACGTTCGGTTTCAGCTTCACGGAATGGAGCTATATACTCATCACCGCGGTCACCATTGTTCCCGTGCTTGAGGTCGCTAAATGGATCAATCGCCGTTTTCTTCCTGAGCAAGTATAGTGAGGACCCCGGGGCGGTAATTTACGCCCAAGGAGGGGGGAGGCGCCTTAAACGCGCCAACGTAAGCGCACAATCCGAGAAGAAGTCGCCTCCTTTCGGCTCCTCCACATTCCCTTACCCCTTCCCGCGCTCCCCGACGCTATCCCCAAAGAACGAGGCATTCGTTGTGTGTTTGCCTGGGGGCACCTATATTTATAGCGCGACGATTCACCCGCCTCATTTGCAATAAACGGGAAAGGCTCCTATGGACAACATTTCTTCGCTCGTCAATAGCCGGCGCGATTTCTTTCGTCGTGGAGAGACCGGGCGGCTTTCGTATCGTTTGTGCGCCCTGAAAAGGCTTCGGGATGTGTTGCTGCGTAACGAACGCCGTATACTCGAGGCGGTCGGTTGCGACATGGGTAAACCATCACTCGAAGCGCTTGCTTCGGAGTGGGCTGTCGTTGTCGCCGAGGTGAAATACGCTCTCCGGCATCTTCGCTCGTGGGCGCGGCGCTCGCGCAGACCGACGTCATTTTTGAGCGCTCCCGCATCGAGCTTTGTCGAACCCGTCCCCTACGGCGTCGTGCTCATAATCGCGCCGTGGAATTACCCTCTCCATTTGTCGCTTCTTCCGTTGATCGGAGCGGTCGCCGCCGGTAACTGCGCTATTGTAAAGCCCTCGGAGTATGCCCCCGCTTCTTCGGCGCTTTTAGCCTCGTTGGTGCGCCAAGCGTTTCGGGAGGAGCACGTGGCCGTGGTTGAAGGCGATGTCGAATGCGCCAAGGCCCTTTTGGCGCGGCGATTTGACTATATCTTTTTTACGGGAAGTATCGCGACCGGACGCAAGGTGATGGAGGCCGCCGTGAAGTGGCTTACGCCGACTACCTTGGAGTTGGGCGGGAAAAATCCCTGTATCGTGGAACCCGACGCCGACCCGAAACTCGCCGCCAGGCGTATAGCTTGGGGGAAGTTTTTCAATGCAGGTCAGACATGTGTGGCGCCGGATTATCTGCTCGTGCATCGGTCGATCAAAAAGCCGTTTATACGTGAGATGCAATCCGCCGTCGACTCTTTCTACGGTGATGACCCTTCTAAAAGCCGCGATTATGCCAGGATTATCAACCGTCGGCACTTTGAGCGGCTCCGGCGGCTTCTTTCTTCGGGAACGGTGATAATCGGCGGCGACTACGACAATGAAGCGCTCTATATGGCCCCGACCGTCCTCGATGATGTTACGTGGGAAGCGCCGGCGATGCGTGAAGAGATCTTTGGCCCCATTCTTCCCGTCCTGGGATACGATGATATCGGGACGGCGATCGAGATAATTGAAACCAATGCGTCGGACCCGCTCGCGCTCTACCTGTTTTCCCGCGATCAAAAGGTATGGGAGAGGGTGACAAACGCGGTTGCGTTCGGGGGCGGTTGCTTCAACGATATCATGTCACACATCATTGGCCCGCACCTTCCGTTCGGCGGGGTCGGGACAAGCGGTATGGGATCCTATCACGGTAAAGAGAGCTTCTTGACCTTTTCGCGCAAAAGAAGCGTAATGCACAAGTCGACCGCGTTCGACATGCCGTTTCGGTATCCGCCCTACAATACGCTCAAGAAAACGGTGGTGCGTTTGTTAACCAAATGGCTCTGAGCATGTACCATCGTTACTACCAAAGACCGTATTTGCGTTAATCGTCCCGAGAATTTGGATTCGATTGCCGCCGCCGTTCGATATGCGCACGGTCCCTACAAATAGGAAAGTGCGTGCCGGTTCGGCAAGAATACCGACATGAAACCAAAAACAAGTATCGAAACGTTTTTGCGTTACATGTTTGCACATAATATAGTTCTATAGCCTTCCGCCCTAACAAAAGGCAAACAAATTTCTAACACTATTGTCCTTTCATACCGCGTCGCCTGGTTTATCTTATCTCGCGAGGTTTGAACGTGCACTACTACTATCGGCCCCGCCGGCAACGTTTCACCATAGAAGTTATGCACCCCCGGGCCTAACCCTAAAGCCCTTTCGCGGCCGTCAGGCGGCGGAAGCCCCGATCATGATCGTGCAATCCTTGTGCGTTACGGTTTTTTTTAGGGAAAGGTTCCAAACCTTTGAAGATTGCTTGCCGTGAATAATAGTTTCGCGGTAGTGTGTGTCGTGCGCTCATTTGTGGGATGAAGTGTGTGCTATGATTGGCGAAATGTCTAATCAATTCAGCGGTAGCGCATGTGGTGTAAGCGCATAGTACGATTTGTATGGTTTCGCGTACTGAAGTATAAGGAACTACGTGTTCAAATACTATTATTCATTGGGAACGCTATAGGCTTAAGCCGTGAAGCAAATGCTGTAAATAGGGGAGGAAATTGTGCAAAAGTGTCTGAGGGAAGCGCTTTTTATTGGTAAAAAATCGCGTAAGGGGATAAGCATTATTTGTTTGATGCTGCTGCTTTTCTTCACTTCATCGGGGGCTACGTTGCACTGGGTTGACGGTTTGATTGCGCGCGACAGCTTGGTCAGTAAAGGTACAATCAAGGCTGGAACTCAGCAAGAAGGTGACTCGCAGCCTCTATTCGAAGCTTGGAATGGTGCGAACACCGCGGATTATATGGCGCTGTGTGACCCAAGTTGGACTGGGGCGGGATCAAGAAAAGGCATCATTTGGAAGAGCGGAGAAAAGAAAGTTCTTGGTCTGGACGGCTACCTTGAGAGCGGCCCAAACCTCGGCTTTAAATTCTCAACCTTTTATGAGGGGGAGTTGTTGCCTGATGTTCTTACTATAAAATCGAATGGAAAGGTTGGCATAGGGACCATTGATCCCGAATATGATCTGGCTGTTGACGGAACGATAGGCGCGGATTGGTTGAAGGTGAAAAACCATGTCCATGTTGCAGGCAGCGATGATGCCTCCCTTACGGTCGGGAGTAGGAATCCGTCCATAGCTGTTGGATGGGATAGAGATTGGTCAGTTATAACTGAAAATTGCATATCATTTGGTGAGAGAACCTATCCTTATGATATGGAAATGAGTATTGGTCTGCTTAAGGAAGGGAATGGAGATGTGGCACTAGCTTTTTGTAAATGGCAAAATTATATTCACCCGGAAACAGTTCTTGCCAAAATCACGTACGATGGTAAGTTTAGCGTGAGTTCTGTCTACTGCGACTCCATCATAATCGACAACTGGGTCCTCGCCCAAAAAGCCCCCGACTACGTTTTCGAACCCGACTACAAGCTTCGCGACCTCGGCGAGCTGGAAGAGTACGTCAAGAAGGAAAAACACCTTCCCGAAGTTCCCAGCGCGAATGAGATGGTTGAAGGTGGGGTCGATTTGGGTGAGCTGAACATGGTGTTCCTGAAAAAAATCGAAGAACTCACGCTTTATACGATCGCGCAGCAAAAACATATCGATAAATTGGAGCAAAAGCATCGAAAACAGGTGGATGCGCTTGAGAGAAGGATGGAAAAGAGGATTGGGGCCCTGGAGAAAAAACTGGAAAAGCTGACCAGAAAGTAACCCAAACGCAAAACGGCACCGTCACAACGCTCGAAACACGGTGAAATTAGGTAATTGTCTATGAATAGTAACGATGTGTCGCGGGATTTCATAACGCGGAGAGTATTCCGCGCTTTGGGGCGCCAAACGGCCGGTGCAATGCTGCTCTTTGCCGTTGCGGCCATGGCCGTCGATCCCAACTATGTCAAAACCACCACTTATGCCGAGGAATCGCACGGGCCGGTGACTACGATCACCTACACCGACGGGCTCGGAAGGACGATCCAGACCCAAACGCTCGCCGAGGGCAACGACCAGGCTATGGTGACGGCGCGGGAGTACGACCAAGCCGGTCGTCATACCAAAACCTCACGGTTGTTTGCCCATACGAGCGACGGGACGTTTTTAAGTGACGGCATAAAAAAAGCAAATAGCGCACTCGGAGATCCCGCCTACGTCGAGACTGAGTATGCAAACGATCCGCTCGGTCGCCCTAAAAAGAGGGGGGCGCCGGGCAATACGTTTAAAATTGGCGGCGGGCACGATACCGAATACTGGTACTTCGGCACCGTACGCGACCCGGGTGCAAGTCACGAATGGCTCACCGACTCGGGATTCGTCAAAGAGAGCAAGCTCGAAGACCTCACCGACGACACCGATTTCGGCATTTCTTCGCCGACCCATCACCTCACGATAAGCAGAGACCCCGACGGCGCCTACTTTCAGGAGATGACCGATGCGTTCGGGAGAACAGTTGCCACGTGGGCCGCCGACGGCAACGGGCAAGAGATAGAATCTCGCTACGAGTATGACATACTGGGAAATATGCTCAAAGAGATTCCGCCGGGGGGAAAGCTGGGGCCGACTGAGTACGACTATGATGCGCTTGGACGGATCGTTTCGAAAAAAGGTCCTGACGCCAAGGAGGTAAAATATTACTATGACGATGCCGGTTTGTTGGAGAAGGTGATGGACGGCAACGCATGGGCACGAGGAGAATGGTGGGCGGAGGAAAATGGTGTATTCGAAGTGACGGCTGCCCCGGGGTATCGGTATGACAATTACGGCCGGCAAGTGATGACGCAAATCCTTATCGAGTCGTACCGGCTCGTGGGATACGAGTATATATCGACGTTGGAGGAAACGTGTACAAAAGTCCGCAGCATCTACGACAACCCCGAAGACGCCGAGCCGTTCATCGCCAATTCCGCGATTTCCTCCTACAGATTATCGCAACTCGCCAATACCCGCGGCAGAGTGGCCGTTCGAATAGCCTACGGCGAGGAGTGCCGCTGCTTAAACGAAGCGGAAGAAGCTGAATGTGCGCAAAAGGTGATCGAAGCGTTCTGGTATGATACAGAAGGGCGCGTGCTTTTTAAATTCCTGTCGATCCCCGGACGGGATGAGCAGGTTTTTTACTACGCTTACGACAAGCAGGGTAAACCGGTGATGCGTCAATACTTCCCGAGAGAGGGACAAATCGACGTAATAACTTTTTATAACTATGACGATTTCGGCCGCCTGAGCCGAATCTATCAAGACGGCGAAACGAGGGTGACGTATACCTACGACGAACGGGGTATGCTAACGGAAAAGACCTTTTATGAGGCCGAGAATAACACGATGGAACAAGATCCCGTCTACACGGTCTCTTACGATTATCATGACGATCGTGACTGGCTCACGAAAATCGACGTGCCGGAAGGGGAGACGAGTGCATTCACCGAAGAACTGTTTTACGAAAACTCTCCGGCCGGTGCGGTGGGTAACCGTTACGGCGGCGATATCAGCGCGGTAGTTCTCTATCAGCGGGACCAACAGGGCCGGGAGCAAAGGCTGGACCTTCGGTATACCTACGACAACCTCTCGCGCCTGACCGATGTCGCCCATGTACGGCATGGCGACGACGACATGCGCCTTCGCTACGGCTCCACGTTCGAATACAAAGCGGACGGACGATTCACGACCAAAAGGGACGGCGCCGACCAGTCTCACTGGGGGAATTACACCTACTACGATGATATCCGTGGTTACGATGCCGGCGATAAGAAATCGAGCCGTCTTTCCGGTATCGGCGGCGTGTATCCCAAGGGGACTTGGCTTTACGATGCCAATGGGAACATGACGGTCGACAAATCAAAAAATATGGTGATCAGCTATGACTGGCGTAATTTGCCGGTGCTCATCTCGTTTTACGATACGATCGAGGGTGAGACCGTCGACGAGGTGCAGAACAATATCGAAGATGGAACCATGACTAGGGTATCGCACGTCAAAATGCTTTACGACGCCGGGGGGAATCGGGTCCAAAAGCAGGCGTTCAAACAACAAAGGTAACCGCGGAAAATACAGAGAATACGGAGATTAATGCTATTCACCAACCATTCGGAATACCATGCTCAGCGCATTGTGGTCACTCGGGTCACTGAAATTCTCGAAGTGCTCGAGGAACCAGGGGGGCGAAGATACTTTGATTTTGAATGGATACTATTTACAAGAACAAGCAAATTGCGGTGAATGCTTTGATCGATCGAACCGAACCAATGCTTCTTGAACTAAAAAACCGGGTCCGCGGAATCTGCCCTCGCCGTGGTTGGGCCGCATTTTTGAAAGAAAACCATTATGCAAACAGTACGACGTAATTGGGTCGGCGCCATTTTGACGGGTTTGTTTTGGGCAATCGTCGGTTATGCCGGTGAGCCGGAGGTCGGTTCGTTCGTGATCCGGAATTCGCAAAGCGGCGAGACCATGGCACTGACTCCTGGTGGTAACATCAGTTGGTCCCACGACACGGCCTCGAGCGGCGGATCGCCGGTTACGGCGAAAAGCGGCGATTTTATTTTTAAAAACCTGGAGTTCGGCGATCCCGTGAAAATGCGGTTGTCGGCCGAAGATAATCTCATGGAAGTCGCCGGGGAATACCGCCCCGAGGATGACGGTTCATTCGAGTTCGATGACGCATTGCTTTTCAAACGCACCGACGCACCCGATCAAACGCCGGCACTCCTGACCGCCGACGAAGGGGATATCGACGGCTCGCTGTTCCAAAAAGGTAATATATACTTGGACGGTAATATATACTTGGACGACCAGGAGGTTCTCATTTCGACGGTGACCTATGTAGACGGAGTCGGTGTACTGGAGACCGATGAAGTGAACAATCACACAAGCTTCTACACCAACCTTCCGGGCGGCGAAGGCAAAGTGGATTATCATGATGGACCGGGCAGGCTCTACACCGCCTACTACTACATAAAAGATCATCTCGGCTCCACCCGCCAGGTGATAGATGAAGAAGGAAATGTTGTCGAAGCGGTTTCGTACTACACGTACGGAAGAATGGACTACGAAGGACTACAGACGGCTTCGGATCAGCCGGCGCGGGAGAAGTTTACCGGTAAGGAGTTTGATGAGGAGGGGGAAGATTCAGAGAACGGGGTGAGTGGGATTAACTGCTATTATTTCGGCGCTCGTTACCTTGATCCCGAGATTGGGTATTGGCTATCCCCTGATAAAATGGAACAGTTTCATACACTCTATGCTTATGCAGGTAATGGTGCTAATCCGATTGTAATGGTTGATAAAGATGGAAATTTTATTTTCACTGGTTTAACATTAGCATTAATTGGTGCATCGGCTGTGATATCAGGAACAATGACTGCTGTGAAGGTTTCACAAGCAGGTGGTTCGGCGGGACAAGTGTTTGCTGCTTTCGGGTTTGGGGCAGTTGCGGGTGCGGCTGGTGGTGCATTAGGTGCAGTTACAGGAGGTGCTGCAACTGCAGGTATTAATGCTGCACTTGGAGCATTTGCATCAACAACAATGGGTGGTTTAGTC
>WJJU01000640.1 GCA_014729595.1 Chitinivibrionales bacterium | reverse complement strand
GGGCGGTACTGACCGTGTTTACGATGCAGAGCCGGGAGGTGTCGGAAGGGACGGTGCATGCGATCCTGCAGGTACAGTCGGAAATGGTATACGGAGAGATTGGCAGGAAGACAAGGATGGGGTCTAAGGTATATCCTCCCGATATCGTTGGAACCGGCGACACTTTGGGGCTTATTATGAAAGTCGGGAAGAAGGGGATCGATGTGGCCGGTTTCAGGATTGTCGACGGGGTAGTGGAGGAACTGGTGAATGCCGCGCCGGAAGAATGGAAGCCGATGCGTGTGGGAGAGGATACTATCAGAGTAAACGAATCGGTGCGGCATGGATTTTATTTCTCGGCCGATCGCAGGCGAATATCGCCTATCATTCCGCTTGCGACCAGCTATAATGGCCGCTTGTACTCCATTCCTTCGCGGGGAGGGCAATTCCGATGCAGAAACTGAGCCATTGTGCATTGTCGATGCTTCGGCCCAAGAAGGGATCGGCCTTAGTCGGGGTAATCGTACTCAGCACGATCATGGCGATTGTCGGCGTCGGGCTGCTTCGGGTAGCGAGCAGCGCGGTCAACAATGAAGTGGCGGCGCTCGAGGAGTGCCAAGCATTTTGGGCCGCCGAATCGGGACTGCATCTTGCGGCCAAAAGGTGCGCGAGCGGCTCTCCGCCGAATGCGGGCGATACGGTCCTAGGGCCGATTTCGATTGGGACAATGAGCGTAATCGCATTGGTGCTTCCGGACGCTCACTCCAACGCCTTTCCGATTACTCTTCGTACTTATGCATTTGTTGACCCCTCCCTGTCCGCCGCCGCATTTCGCAAAGCGCTGAAAGCAACCGTGTTGAAAGAAGCCGGCGGAGACATAAATATTAAGAATTGGATCGAAGAAGAGGCGTATTAATGCGTTTTTGGCACTATGTTCCCGAAATGCTCGAATCACTCCCAAAAATGCTAACTTCGAGTGCTTCAAATCCTCGGTGTCCCCCGGATGCCTCGGCAACCTCGGCGCGAGGGGGACACAGTATTTTGAAAAGGTAGTAATTAGATAGGAAGAGGTATCTTAAAAAAAACAATGATAAAGGACTGAGCGGGGGAGGCACCGCTATGCGCGCAGGCCATTGGGTGAGCCGAACGGAAAATGGTCGCCTCGGATTTCCGCCTATGCCGTCCATGGGCGGTATGGCTACAGGCTAAGCAGTTTTAAACCTGAATTTCGAGGGACGGGCTTGTTCGTCTTGGACGAGCGTGCTCGCCGGGGTCGAGACACGCCCCCTGGTACTCTGTTACATGATTGGCGCCGACTTATAGCGAATTCGATAAATACGGCTTGTGTTCGCCGCACGTGCCTTTCGACGGCACGACCGATCATTCGGTGATAAACGGTAGCCGATTTGTGACGGGGGCGCCGGCGGAGAAAAAGCCGTAAGGAAAATGATTAGCCCCTATGGAGTTTTCTTTCCCTCGTGCCTTTACCTACCTCTAACCAAATCGAAGCTTATGGCAAAGAAAAAAGACACGACAATCGGCATCGACTACGACCGTTTCGGAATTCGGGGGGCGAGGATGGTGGCCGAGGAGGTCGGTGGGGATCGACTTACGGCTCTCGATGCGGTTAAGGAGATGCGCGGCCCATTCGACACGGCCGAGGCTCTAATTGAGGGATTAGCCTCGATGCGGACGGCCATCGGAGCGGGTCCGGGGGAAACGATTGTCTCATGTGTGAATGGGAAACAGGTGTATGTCGCTCAGATACCGTTTCGGCGACTCGCGGATGACGAGATGCGACGGGCGTTGCGGTTTGAATTGCGCAAAAAAGTTCCTTTTGAAGTGGCGGGGTCGACAATCGATTATCAGGTGCTTAAACCGGCCTCTAAAGTGGGTGAAACAAGTGAGCTGTTGGTATCGGTCGTCGGTAATGTGCTACTGCACGAGCACCTTCAGATCATGGAAAAGGCCGGCATGAAGCCCGACGTAGTGGATGTTATTCCGACGGCGGCGGCAAATGCGGTGCGGGCGCCTTTGTCGCGGGGCGAGGAAGAAAGCGCAACGAGGGTTGTCGTGCACATTGGGCCCGAAACCACCACGCTGGTATTCGACGGTGCGGGGCCGTTTTTTACGCGCGCCTTTTTCTTCGATGCGGCCACGTTTTACAACACCGATCCGACGGCGCAACCTATGGGGGCGCGGCAAGAAAAGCTTGCGGCGTTCGGGCAGGAAATCATGCGATCGATCTCCTATTACGAAAAAACCTATCGTATCGAAAGCTTTGGCGAGTTGTGCCCCGTGGGGGAGTGCATTCGTTGCCCCGGAATCGTTAATCAACTGCAGACGGTCGGACTACCGTTGCATTATGGAAGACCGATTCAGGCCGGCGGCGGCGAAGCGAAGCAGGGAACGTTTGATCTTGCGGTCGGGCTTGCGGCGCGTACCGTTTAAGGATAAGCGGGGTAGTATGGAACCACGATATCGTATTAATCTTGTACGCCTGATTCGTCAAGAAGAATGGCGCTCTTCGATGAGGCGCAAAAGGCTTGTGTCGCTTACGGCGGGAAGTCTGGCGCTTTTGGTGTCGGCTCTGATGTATGCGGGTTGGCAAATAGTCGAAATGGAAGCGGTTCTTAAGCAGGAACAAGCAAAACTGTCTCGTATCGAAGCCGAGTATCGTCAATACACGGATACCGAGGCACTTATAGGCGACAGCGACATTCGACTGTTGGATAATCTGAAGAACAACGCTACATTCTGGACGCGAAAGCTCGCCGCGATCGCCCGCCATCTCCCCGACGGTTATGCAACCACGGCGCTGTCGTACGACGGCGGCAGCCTGTTTCTTGAGGGGATTGGGAAAGTTTCGTCGCGCCAACGGCACTTGATCGAACTCAATGATTATATGAAGGCACTCGGTAACGACACGACTTTCAACGACGTGTTCAAGAAATTATACCTCAACTCCGCGCGGCGTGAGGGCGAAGGCAAAACGGGGAAAGTACTCCGATTCAGCTTGACGGCGGAGAGGTAGCTGCGTATGAAGAAAGATTGGATCATGTTGGCGGTAGTCGGGGCGGCGTTTCTGGGAGCGTTGGCGGGCGACCGATTCCTCTTGTCGGGATACGGGCGGTCCTTCGAGCAGCTTCAGCGGCAGTGGATAACGACCGCGAATAAGCTGGCGACCGCGAAAATTCTTCACGAAAACCTCAACCACGTGCGCGAATTGGTATTCGAGAACATGGCGTTCGATGAGAAGGGGGGCTCCGTACCGCATCAGCAACGATTTTTCGAGTTTTTAACAACCTGTGTCAACGATCTGAAAATGGAATTGACGGCCGTAGAACCGCTTCGTCCCCAAACCAAGGGTCGCATCGTTACCTACGCGTACAATGTCGAGTTGGTGGGCGATTTTTTCAGCCTGGGCGAGCTGTGCGCGAAACTCGAAAACAGTCGTCGCATATTCACTCTCGAGACGTTCGAGGTGCGTTCCGCCGAAAAGGGGGGTGCCGCAAGCATACGCAAGGGCAACGATTTGCTGGTCACCATGAAAATCAACACCTACCGAGTTAACAAGTAAATGAAAAGCAATACGATATACGCTCCGCTTCTTATAACGGTACTTGCCGTCTCGGTGTTTGTACGAGTTTATACTTACCGGCGTGCGTTTGATTCCACCGTCAAAACCTCACGTAGGACCACCGTCGGTTATGACCGAAAACTGATCGGTGTCGTGAATCGCCTGGAACACGAGTTGGCGGAACGGGCGAGTTTCGGTTATACCGGCGGTAAAGACCCGATGACCGGTACGACAAGGCATGTGGTGAAATCGCGGGATGTCTCCGGGCGCAAGGCGTCCGCACGCCGGGCTTCCGCCGAGCGGACGGCGGCGAAATCCCCCGCCGCGGAGGACCCGATTCGCCTTACCGCGATTATATTCGACAACGAGCACGGACGACATACGGCGGTAATCATGGACGGTGAACGGTCGCTTTCGGTGGAACTGGGTGACGCCGTTAGGGATCGTCGCATCATTCGGATAACCGACAAGGCATTGTACATGCGGGATTCTAATGCCGAATATCGCTACGATGTTTTTGGTAACCGCGAAAAGAGAAGGGCGCGGTCTTATGAGCGATAATAGAATGAGAAGGATTTGGACAAGCGGTGGTGGTTTTTGGTTGGCTGCGGCAATCCTATTCACCACTATGGCCGAAGACACCTTGAACACCACCGCGACCATCGTATCGCAGTATAACAATCCCCGGTTGAAAACACCCATTACGCTGTGGGCCAAGGATGCAAGTTTGTCGGAAGTCCTGAAAGTTCTCTCGGAACGTTCGGGCATGAATTTTGTGTCCGGATCGGGGGTATACAAAGAAAAAATAAGCATATTTCTCGATAAGACTCCGCTCGATGAAGCCATCAATATTTTGGTGCGGGCGGCGGGACTCGCCTACGAGATAATCGGCAATTCCGTACTGATAGCCGAACCGGAGAAGCTCCGCACGGAGGTGGGGCAGATGGGGTATGTGATTGAACTCCGATACGCCGAAGCTGAAGAAGTGGCGAATATGCTGTCGGATCTGACCAAGAAGATTAAGGTGGATGAGGGTGGTAATCGGCTGATTTGCTTTACCAGTCCACGAGTTATCAACGAAATCGCCAAAGTGGTCAAGGCGGTGGATCATCCGCATATTCTGGTGTTGCTCGAAACCCGACTTATCGAAGTGGTTACCGATCGGGACGGCAAATACGGACTGGACTGGACGCAACTGACAAGCTTTACCGGCAAAGTTGAGCAAGAGGGGTTCCAATTCGGTGATCCGATTACGCTTGATAAATGGTCGCTTTTGCCCATGGGCTACCGGGTGACGCTCGATATGATGCTCGCCAACGGTGATGCCCGCATGCTGATGAATTCGAAATTGACCACCACCAACAACCGCGAAGCCTCACTGCATATCGGAGAGGTCGTTCCCTACGAGATCCGGTCCTACAACCTTAGCTCCGCGGGTGGGGCAAGCTACCAGATTCAGCGCGAAGAGGTCGGTGCGAAAGTTTCGGTCATACCCCATGTTAACGAAGATTCGCAGGTGACGCTGACGCTCAAACCGGAGG
>WJJU01000639.1 GCA_014729595.1 Chitinivibrionales bacterium | reverse complement strand
TAGTAATCGGCCGCAAAAGGTACGCCATACCGCTCCGCCACGTCCCGCGCTTCCGCCAATCGCTTGACGTACTCATCCTCGGGCGATATGTTCGGATTGCAGAAGAAGCAATAAAGATCATACACATTCTTCATGGTGTGTACCACCCACGCCTCATCGGGGGCACAGCAGATGTGCAGAAGCAGGCTTTGTGAAGACGAGGAAAATCCGCCGTTCATGTGTTTGTCACTCCCTGGATGCTCTCTATGATTGGTTCTTTTTATGCAATTCGGCTCGCTACCCCTCGGCGGCTTTTTTGTATCGGATACGCGTTCGCCGAATAATGAGGGCGATTCCTTTGGTCGTAGCGACCAGCAGTGCGGCTACGCCCAGAGCGATCGGCACCCCCGCTTTGCCGAGGAGCGTTGCAGAGAGGAGCACGAGCAAGGGCAACGTTACGGCAAGTGAGACTAACAATGAATATTTGAAGTAGCGGTTAAAGATAAATTCCCTGAAGTCGGAATTGTGCTGTCCGTAAAAGCGCAGAAACCGAAGCCCCTCCTGGGACCATTTGCCACGAAAACGTTTATGGCGCGCAAATTTGTTCATGACGGTGTTCCATCCCTTTGTTTCGACATAGCGCTTCAGAAAGGGAAGCGCGAGTCTGGTATGGTTACTGTCAAGCAAGATGTCGACCATTGGAGGAATAAGCTCCTTTTCGCCCGGCATGCTGCGATATGCCTTGCGTAAATAGTCGAACGCTTGCAGGTTCTCTCCTTGCTCGCGGCAGTAATCGGCAAGGAACCAGTAATCCTCCACGCAATACGGTTTCTCTTGCTCGATAACCTGGTCGACCACTTTTTTCATCTCCTCGTTCTTGTCGGTCTCACGAAGAAAGTGGTAGTAATCGCGCATGATCTCGGGATTTTGATTGTCCAACGACATGGCCGCTTCAAATGCCTTACGTGCATCTTCATTATTTTTTTCTTCCGCCAAAGCAATTGCTCGTACCCGCATGGCCTCCGCATCGATGGGGGAGACGTCTAACGCGCGATCGGCCGCCGTCAGTGCTTTCGAAGGAGTGCCGTTATTGAGATGGACGTAGGCCAAATCGACATAGCCTACCGGTGAATTGGGGTACTGCTTGATCATGTGCTCGGCCATTTTTTCGGCCTCCGCCGTCCGGTCATCCTGAGAAAGGCAGAACACCAGCCGCGAGAGCGCCTTCACATTGCTCGGTGATTGACGAAGGAATGACTCGTACAGTTCGACCGCTTTCGCCGCATCGCCGTGAAGCATGTGGTAATCCGCAAGCAGATCACGCGCTTCATCGAAGTATGGATTAATTTCGAGCGCGAGTTCATAGCAGTGACACGCCTCTTCGAATTTCCCGAGCCTTTCGTATGCTACGCCCACATTACGCAACGACTCGGGATTATCTTCAAGAAGTACGCGTCCGCGCTCGTAGCAGGCAATAGCCCGCTGATAATCGTTGTTCTCGGTATGATACCAAATAAGCGCGTTGAGCACCAAATCGTTGTCCGGGTGAAGACGCTCGGCGCGTAAAAGGTAGCGAGATCCTCTCTTTGTGTGCCCCGCCTGCGTATAGGCATAGAACATCGCAACCAAAGAGTCGGGATTGTTGCGTTCGAGCCGCAACGAATGCTGAAGGCACTCGATAGCTTTTTCATTTTCGTTGTGCTCGGAATGTATCCGCGAATAGAGAAAATGTACTTCCCACGAGTCGGTATAGACTTCTGCGTATTTGTCAAGTAGCGAACGGGCGTCGGCATACAAACCGATATCTATATATTCTTGCGCATGCTCGATCAGATCGGGCAGGTCAAGCCATTCGTTCATCACAATGTCTCGCTTCCGTAGGGAGATGCGATCATGACTCCGGTATTTCAGGTATTTTCGCGCCGCGGGGGGCCTTTTTCCAGAACTTCCACCGGATGGCGCCTGCTTATGTACGTTTCTACGGCGATCGCCGTAACGATTCCCAGCCCGAGTGCCCCGATTGTCGCGACCACAGTTTCCGGTGATTCCAGAGAATCGGGTTTAACCAATTGGCTTACTACGATCGCCGCAACCGCGGCCAAAAGAGGGATGCCGAATACTATCCCGGCCGCCAAACCCTCATTGACCGCCAATCGCCTGATTTTGATCTCCTGACCAGTCGAGAATTGTGACGCGTTTTCCACCGGAAAAGTCAGTTTGGGGATCGTTCTCTCGGTATGCCCGCATGCGGTGCACCCCCGGCATGAAGATTTGTCGGTACAGCCGTCTTTAAGGGCGACCCGTATTTTGCTTTTCGAGGTTTTCAGCACTACCGCGGACTCCGTCCTCATTGTGCCGATGTATTCCGGGATTGCCATGAGATCAGCATTCTCCTTTTGGTATTTGCTTGGAATACGAACATGAGCGACGTTTCATGTCGGTTCCTCAATACTGCACTCCGGAGAACTCATGTCGAATATTTCCGTCTCTAAGATAAACTCTTCCGGTCCGCGTGCCGAGGCCGCAGAGAATTTCGTATCCGATTGTATTTGCACGGCGTGCGACCTCATCGACCTCTATGCGTTCATTGCCCTGCTCGCCTATCGCAACGACCTCGTCTCCTCGCTCAATTTGTGGAAAATCCCCCACATCCAGCATCGTATAGTCCATGGTAACGTTACCAACTATGGGGTAACGGTGCCCGCGAACAAGCATGCAGCCCCGATTGCTCAGAAGACGCGGAAGGCCGTGAGCATACCCAATAGTTACCGTGGCGATACACGTTTCCCGGCGGGTAAGATAGGTTCCGCCGTAACTTACGGGGGTGGCGCCGGCGAGACGCCGTACTTTTGCCACACGCCCTTTGAGCGAAACCACCGGACGAACATCCATGGCGAATTCCTGTGAAGGATCCGGCCGGCATCCGTAGAGTCCTATGCCGGGACGGACAAGGTATCCTCTGGGAATGGGGTATCGGTCTAAAGCCGCCGTGTTGGAGTAATGGAGCCATGGGGGGCGAAGACCCTTATGAGCTAGGGTTTCCAGAGCCTGAGCAAAGAGTGAGGTTTGCCGAGCCACCGTATCGGTTGCCGGTAGATCGGCCCCGGCATAATGTGTGTATGCACCTTCCACATGGAGATTTGGCGACGACGCCAGAAGTGTCGCCGCCTCAGGCACTTCAACCAGGCTGATTCCCATGCGGGACATACCGGTATCGATATTGAGATGAATGCGCGCATGACGATCGTCGCGAACCCATGCTTTAAGATCGGTAAGGCTGTTTAACGTCACCCGGACGTTATTGTCCCACGCCCAGGTGAGTTCCTCTTCGGCGACCTCGCCGATAACTAAAATAGGGATACTTATGCCGCTTTGTCGAAGGTGGTAGGCTTCTTCGAGGCGTGCGACGGCGAGCATTGTCGCCTGTTCTTCTTCCAATATCCGCGCGACCGGTACCGCCCCGCAACCGTAGCCGCAATCCTTAACCACGGCAATGAGACCGGTTTCGGCGCCGGCCTGCCGACGTATCTCTCGAATGTTGTGAATAAGATTATCAAGTGAAACTTCGATCCATGCCGACCCCGACCCCGCTCCCGCTCTCTTCACCATCGTCACGTCGTACCTCTATTTTTGCGCTCGGGCTTCTTTTATAACCGCAATAAATTGTTTCGCCTTTTCTACAATTATCTCGTAGGCTCCTTCGCTTACCGCCTTTTTATCGACTAAAGCTGTTCCCACGCCTAATGCGGTCGAGCCTGCACTAATGAAATCCGCGGCGGTTTTGAGATTAACGCCGCCGGTGGGTATCATCTCCACTTGCGGAAAGGGACCTTTGAGCGATTTGATGTATTTGGCGCCCCCTACTTCTCCGCATGGAAAAATCTTGACCAGATCGGCGCCCGATTCCCACGCATGAATTACCTCGGTGGGAGTGAGCGCTCCCGGACACACCATCACCGAGTAGCGCCTCGCCAATGCGATTACTTCATCATTCAGCGAGGGACTTACAATAAACCGTGCCCCGGCTAAAATCGCCGTACGCGCGGTTTCGGCATCCAGAACCGTCCCCGCGCCCAAGACGATACGGTCGCCGAATTTATCGGCGACCTTCTCCATTGCGTTAATCGCCCCCGGAACGGTCATTGTTATCTCTACAACATTAATTCCACCCTCGAGCAATGCTTCGCTGATATTGATCGCCTGCTCGGCTCTTTCGGCGCGCACCACCGGAACCAGCCCGCAGGCCGTCATCGTACCAACGACTTCCGCTTTCCGCATTTTTGATTTCTCCCCGCTTTCGGTGTTCGATTTGACAAATAT